>CACXCQ010000139.1 GCA_902766185.1 uncultured Eubacteriales bacterium | reverse complement strand
TACTGGGAAAAGGCTGCTTTTGAAGAGGCAGAGCACGCGGCTAAGTTCGCTGAGCTTCTGGGCGAAGTCGTCACCGACTCCACCAAGAAGAATCTGGAGATGAGAGTCGACGCTGAGTGCGGCGCAACCGCCGGCAAGACCGAGCTGGCCAAGAAGGCTAAGGCTCTGGGTCTGGACGCGATCCACGACACCGTTCACGAGATGGCCAGAGACGAAGCCAGACACGGTAAGGCTTTCGAGGGTCTGCTGAAGAGATACTTCGGCTAATGCTTGTCAAAATTCCGTCATGCTGCGTTGCTCGCTGAATCTGCGGTGCTTGCGTACTTCAGTACGCGCCGCTCCTCGATTCATCGTGCGCCTTGCCTGACGAAATTTTTCCGGCGCATTTGAAAAGTGAAAGAGAAAGAGAAAGAGAGACGGAGTTGGTTCTGTCTCTCTTTTTATTATTGCGCGGATCTGAACAGGATGCGCAATTGTGTTATAATCAGATCATAACAACTACGTAGTGCTTTAACGATCAAGGGGAGGCTAATTATGAAAAGGCTGGTATTGGTGACGTTATTTGCATTCATTCTACTGCTCGGCTCGGCGCTGAGCGTGTCCGCGGAGGAGAACGCGGTCAAGGATTCAGGGACTTTTGACGGGGTCGACTGGCGGATAACGGAAGAGGGCCAGCTGCTCCTCGGGGCAGAGGGCGAGACGCAGACATTCACCTATAGCGATGACAGACGGAATTATCCGTGGGCGAATGGCTACAAAAGCATTCAGTCCATCGGGTTTGCGGGTGACGTTGCCGGCAATGGAAATATGGCGGGGATGTTTTCTTTTGATTACATTTTTGACGATACGAGCGGTGGCCTTGGAGGCGGATATGCCGTTGCGCTGCAGACCATCGACCTGACTGGATTCGATACCAGCCGGGTAACGAGCATGAGAGACATGTTCAGCGGATGTGTTGCCTTGCAAAAGCTGGATCTGTCGGGGTTCGACACCAGCCAGGTGACCGATATGAGCGGGATGTTCCGTGAGTGCTGCAAGCTGCAGCTGCAAAGCCTGGACCTTTCATCGTTCAACACATCCAATGTTACGGACATGAGCGAAATGTTCGAGATGGAGGGGCATGCTGGCTACGCCCATCACGAAGAGGATGAGAGTCCAGCCGTGTCATATTGGTACCAGAACCCTACTGTGGGCAATGCGTTTACGGAGCTGGATCTGCGGAATTTCGATACGAGTAAAGTGACGGACATGCACCGCATGTTCTACGGGTGCACGGCGCTGGAGCGTCTGGATCTGTCCAGCTTCAACACCAGAAATGTTCCGGCGGACGATGCCAGCATGTTCCTCAGCTGCGCCGCCCTGAAATGGGTCGCCCTTGGAGAGGATACCCTCATAACGCTGCATCATTACAAAGGCAATGAGTATGAATGGCGCCTGGTCAGCACGCTGGACGGCGATGCAGTATCCGGGCCGATCCTCGCCAACAACAGCAAATACGACGGCAGTGCTCCGGGCTGGTACGAGCGGGTCCCTGCAAGGCCTGCCCAGAAATTAGTCGTGAAGACCGCCCCGAAAAAACTCAAGGTCAAAACCCTGAAGAAAAAAGCGAAGACAGTCAAGCCCATCACGGTCAAAAAGTCCAGGGGTGATGTGACCTACGCAGTCACCAAAGGATCGGCAAAGGCAAAGAAAGCCCTTACGGTCAACAAGAAGACCGGCACAGTCAAAGTCAGGAAAAACACGAAGAAAGGCACCTACAGCCTTAAGGTCAGAGTGTCCGCGACCGGAGACATGACGTACGGCCCGGCATCGAAGACGATCAAGGTCACCGTAATCGTAAAGTGATCGGTACACCTTTTTCGAACAGGCAAAATCAATACCGCGGTATATACTTGTGCTGGGGGTGATGAGTCATGATGACTGCAAAACTGTTTGATAAGGCAGGTACGCCCGTCGGCCCGATGGATATGCTTATCGCGTCCCACGCGAAATCACTGGGCGCGGTGGTAGTGACAAATAACCAAAAAGAATTCCAGAGAATCGATTCTCTGGAATTAGAGGATTGGCTGTAGAAGGAATCGCTTCGCTACTGAGCCGGGTGCTTGCCGTATCCGACCATGCCGATCTGGCCGTCCGCCCAGCCCCATTTGCCGTCCATCTTCAGCTTGCACCACTGGTGCTTATACTTGTTCTCGTTCACGTGCTTCCACTTGAAGCCCATGTATTTCAGCACCAGACCAAGCGCTCTGGTGGAGCCGGCGCAGGAGTACTGCTTGGCGTAGAACACGCCGTAAGGCTTGTTGTAGTATTTGCCCTTCATGGTGTATCTGCAACGCGCGCTGAAGCCGGAGACGATGTACGCGGCGCGTCCCACCTTCTCCAGATCCGACATCCCCTTCGCATTCTTGCCGGAGCATTTCGCGATGAGCTTCGCCATCTTCTTGCACGACCGGTCCTGTTTTTTGGTCGGCATTTTCTTGCACTCGCCAGTATAGGAAAGGATGTAATTCTTGTAGATCCCGTAGGTGCACAGCGCGCCGTAGGTGTTGTACCGCTTCGTTCCTTTTTTGTTGTAAAGGTAGTCGCGGTCGCTGCTGAAGAGGTAACGCTTCCCGTCGATCTTCGTGAATTTCGCGGCGACGGTGCCGTCATCGCGCACATAATAGGTCAGGGTAATAGGACCGTCTTCGGATTTGAAGCTCACGCTCTGCCAGCCGGTGGGCGATTGCCCTTCCTCGTTGAAGAAATAGTTCTTATCCCCGATCTTCGTCACGGTGTACGCCATGGCACCGTCATCCTCGAAGTAGTATCTCTGCCCATCGATCTCCTGCCAGCCGGTGAGCAGCATCCCGTCGGAGATAAAGTACCGGTCGCCGTTCTCATCGGTGTTCCAGCCCTCCGGCCAGCCCTCATCGTCCTTGGACTCTTCGACATCATTTCCGCCCAGATCCACGTCCCAGCTATCCACTACACCCTCTTCCTGGGCGGTCACTGCCGGTTCGCTGCTATGTCCCAGTGCAAAGGCAGGCTGCCCCGCGGATGAGCTGGCTCCGCTTTGGGCAAAGGCGGGGACGCTCATGGACAGCGCCATCATCATAGACAGGGCGATAATCAGTGCTTTCTTCATCTTAAAACCTCTTTCTGTGCAAAACCTGGTAAGTCATTTGGCCAGAAACGATTATCGCACATCGTCCGAGGAATTGCAATGCGGGCACACTGAAATAAACGGGCTTGGGAGAGCATTTTTCGCCAAATTTTGACTAAATACCAAAAAAGAACGATTCTGTTTCGTAACACAGAGCGCATGCTCGTGTACAATAGAACACGGAGATACCCGTAATAAGCAGACCTGTGAATCCACATTCCGTGGAGAAGACGAGAAAGAAAAGGGGTGTGAAAACAATGTTCGGGAACCGCGTAAAACCTGCCTTTGCGATCGTATTCGCGATGGCATTTTTTGTTGCTTCGGTCTTCATGGCGGGACCAGCCTTTGCGGCGGAGAATACCGCTCAGGCTGTACCAGGAGTGAGCCAGGACAGGACCGATCACCGGATCCTCTTCAGTGAGGACAGAAACGGAGTCTACTTCCTGCAGACAGAGAACTCAAAATATCATCTGTTGTTCTACGATCTGTCCGCGAAGACCCTGACGGAGGAAATGACCTGCAGCACTAACCAGACGAAGTTCTTCAGCGATGACCGGAAGCTCTGGTTCTTCACCGAGAAGAGCGAACGGGTGACGCAAAACGGCGGCTACCTGTACCGGCAGAGTCTGGAGATCACGGAGGTGGATCTGGCCACCGGCGGTAAACGGACGTACGGGACGGGAGTGTTTCAGGAAGGAAACAGCTACTACATCTCATCGTTCGACGCTGCCGCGGTGGACCGGCAGGGCAGGATCTATGTTGCATGCACTAATCACCTGTTCCTGATGGACAGCAGCGGCGCGCTCATCAGCGACACGGAGTATGAGGGGGCGATCAACGAGTTCTACGGATTTGACAGCACCAACGGCAATTTCTTTTACCGGGGACGTTACAACTGGGTCTACTGGGGTTACGATCACTACATGGCCGCTCTGATGGCCGGAAACGTGGGGCAGGACGGAACGGTCACCATGCCGGAGAAGAACCTGATGATCCTGTACCAGGAAAGCTACAGGCCCCACAAGCAGTCGGCGCAGTTCCTGGACGGCCGGTATCTGGCGGTGGTTTCCGGATTCGCCGGAGATAATATGGCGATCCTGGATTCCCACGCCTATGACGTTAACGACTATACCAATCAGGAGACCGTCATTTCCATGGACGGAAAAGTGAGTGTGAGCGTGCTGAACATCACCAACGTGGACGCGGTGGCGCTCCAGGCGAAGACAGCAGCCTCCGAATATCCCTCCGGCTACCTTGACTACTCCAGCGAAGGACCGCGCGGCGCCCTGGCCTCCGCGGGCAGGGAAGCCATCGTCAAGACGGATGCCAGAGTTCTCACGGCGTATGAGATGTGGAGCGGCAAGCAGATGCTGCAGGGGGAGACATCCTACAACGTCTATGATTTCGCCACCTTCGGGAACACCTGCGTGATCGTCGAGCGGGATGGGGACCAGTTCTATGTGGAGACTCTGGACTGGACGACGCCCACGGACTTTCAGGCAGAGGTTCCCCAAACCATGACGGTGGGGCAGACGGAGAGGATCACCTGTGATACAGCAGGGCAACTGAAGGCTGACTACGAGTACGCCAGCGCAGACCCGGAAGTGGCCAGCGTGACCGCGAAGGGGCAGATCTCCGCATGGTCCGCCGGGGAAACGGAAGTGACCATCAGCTCCCCGCAGCTTGGGCTCAGCAAGAAGGTGAAGGTCAGGGTCACCGACTCGGCCCTGTCCGGAAGCAGCCTCCGTTACGAGGTCACAAAAGCAGGCTCTGGGGAGGCTTCCGAAAACATCCACCTGCCATACACCTCCGGAGCGTACGGAAGCGTAACGGACTCCGCGCTGGCGCTTGAGGGAAGCGACATCGTCCGGGTGGAATACTGCAACGACC
>CACXCQ010000138.1 GCA_902766185.1 uncultured Eubacteriales bacterium | reverse complement strand
GATTGCAAAACAAAACCGGCATCCATAGGATGCCGGTCGTTTAGTTTTCGTTTAGTCCAAAGTCAGGGACGGTGCGGCGTAAACTCTGGTGGCCAGCTCGCTGTCCAGCTCGTAGAGGCTGCGCATATCGCTGCCGAAGAGCTCGTACTTCTTGACGTTGTCGTCGGCGTTGTCTTCTTCCTCAGCCTGTTCCTTCACGAACCAATCCAGGAACTGCATGGTCCGGAAATCCTTCTCTTCGTAGGCCGCGGCATAGATGTTGTGGATCAGCGCGGTGACGTGTCTCTCGTGCTCAGCGCCGGCTTCCAGCGGATCCTTGAAGGAGCTGAACTTCTTGTCCGGCTTGTCGATGGCTTCCAGGGTGACCTTCTCGCCGTTCTGCTGCAGATACTGGATGAACAGCATGGCGTGGTCTCTCTCCTCCTGTGCCTGAATATAGTACCAGTTGGAGTAGCCGTCCAGACCCTCGTCCTTATAGTAGTTGGAAAAATCGAGATACAGATAAGCGGAGTAGAATTCCGCGTTGACCTGCGCATTCAGCAGATCTTTGACTTTTTCTGATAACATGAAATACCTCCTTGTATTTTTGATCGTTTTGAATTGCCCCAAGTATAGCACAGATGCGATAGGAGAACAAGAAAGGGGAGAGAAATTTGCGGACAACAAGTGCAGCCGCAGGTGGTATAATGACACATGCGGAAGGTTCCGGCAGCAAGGTGAAGGACGGCATCGATCTGCAGAGGGAAAAAGGAAAAGGAAAATGGCAGAGAAGAAAAAAACAAAGAAAAAGAAGCGCGCATTCAGTGAGGACCAGGTCACGGAGATCCTGGATCTGCTCAGACAAAGATACCCGGAGGCGGGATGCGCGCTGGACCATGGGAGCAATTTTGAACTGTTGATCGCGGTGGTTCTCTCCGCGCAGACCACGGATGTCAGCGTCAACAAAGTCGCTCCCGGACTGTTCGCGCGATACCCGGACGCCCAGTCTCTGGCCAAGGCGGACCAGGAGGATGTGATCGAGTGCATCCGGACCATCGGCATGTACAAGACGAAGTCGAAGAACATCATCCGTCTCGCTCAGGAACTCTGCGAAAAACACGGCGGCCAGGTCCCTGAGGATTACGACGCTCTGGTGGCGCTTCCCGGAGTGGGGAGAAAGACCGCCAACGTGGTCCTCGCCGAAGGCTTCGGCCATCAGAAGATCGCCGTGGACACCCACGTGTTCCGGCTGGCCAACCGCATCGGATTCGCAGACGAGAAGGACATGCTGAAAACAGAGCTCGCCCTGATGGACATCCTCCCCGAAAACCGCTGGACCGAGGCGCACCACTGCCTGATCTTTCACGGCCGCAACTGCTGCACCGCCAGAAAGCCGAAGTGCGGGGAATGCCCCATCGCCAGCCTTTGCAGGAAGGTGGGCGTCGAGGCCTGAGGCGGCGCGTCACGCAAGGCCTGCGCGACTCTGGTAAAGGCGCGCCACCTGCGACCAGCGCGAAGGGAGCGCTAAAGCATCGGAAGAAGGAAATTCTGAATGACGGAATCGATCCGCTCCAAATCGATCTCGTTGTCGATATCATAAGTCACGATGAGCCGCTGCCACGGATAGATCCCTTCGGACTCGTACTGCAGCATTTTCAGGTGGTGGCGAAAAGAATACTTTGGCTTGGTCAGCATGCCCGCGTGCTCCCAGTAGAAGTGCGATCCGTCAGCGGCCCTGAAGGTGTAATCCGGAACCAGAATGCCATCTTCCACATGCAAAACCTGTTCATAGCGGAATGGAATTCCATAGTTATACAGCATCTCACAGATCAACGCTTCTGATTTCGTCCGAACCAGAAGTCCGCGGGAAGTACGAACCTTCTTCTCCCACTGTTTGTAGGTGCTTTTTTCGTAGGGCTGTTTGGCCCACTCTCTGCATGCCTGCAGCCTGGAGTTCAGACCCCCGTCCGTTGTGCGCGGCGAGGGGATCCAGTTCGAATCGTAAAAATATTCTTCCGGAAGCTTGGGATAACGGGTCTTCAGAACTTTCAGCACCGCCTCGGCATCGAATCCCCGGAAACTGGTCAGGGCATCCGTGATCACCGCAATATCGTGATCAAACTGATCGATGACCTCCCGCAGGAACTCTTTTCTTGCCAGCGCCCGCAGCAGCTGTTTGTCCTTCGAGATCCCGCGGCGCTGCCACTTTCCGTTGTGATGCATCGCCTGAGTGTACAGAACTCGATCCCGGCTGGTATAGACACGAAGAGAT
>CACXCQ010000137.1 GCA_902766185.1 uncultured Eubacteriales bacterium | reverse complement strand
TTCTTCAAAACGTGAATTGTCCAGCATTGTGTCCTCCTGTTTTGTCGCTTTTGCGGAAGTTAGTACGGCTGGCCCTCGAAACCGTCGGGCTCCTGCATCCGCATCATCTGCTTTTGCGCTTCCTCCATCTGCTCTCTATAATACTCCTCCATAGCCTCGGATTCCTGGAGATCTTCCAGATACTCGGGCGTCGGATTGCCGTTTTCATCGACGGGGCGACCCGGATTGGATGGGACCGCCGGTTCCGTGGCGGACTGGTCTGTGGCGGCCTGGTCTGCGGCGCTCTGACCGGCGGCGGCCTGGTCTGCCGGTTCCGTGGCGGCCGGCGCGGTGTTCGCCGCGTCCGTCTTTTTCTCGTCGTCCGGACCCATGAGGAAAAAGGCGACCGCGATCATGATAATCACGAGGATGATCCAGCCCAGACTGTTGTCTCCGGCTCTGCGCCAATCCTCTGCTTCTTTTTTCATCGAGTTTGCGTCGCCGCCTAAAGCCATTTCACTCGCCCCTGCCTTCCTGGTTTTACTTGTCTTCCCTGTTCTTCAGGTCGATCACCGGATTGACCAGTGGTTCCATCTGAAATCCGCCCGGCCCAACGATCCGGCATTCCGCCACATCTCCGTCCGCGATCCCAAAAGCCCGCGGCGTCCCCGTGGACAGCACATCCCCCGCGTACCAGCCCTGAATGCTGCTGTGCAGTGACACCAGGCGCGCCGGTCTGTGCGTCATATTCGCCACCACGTTCTTTGCGTAAACTTCCCCGTTTCGGACGCTCTGCACCTCGAGCTTCAGCACGTCCTCCACCTCATCCGGCGTGACCAGCTGCGGCCCGAAAGAAAAGAACGTCGGAAAGTTTTTCACAATCGTAAGGTATCTGGGATTGCCCTCCACGAACGGATTGCCCTTGAGGATGCTTTCCTCTGTCATGTCGAGCACCGTTGTAAAACCGGCCACTACATCCAGCCAGTTTTCCTCGGACACATCGCGGCAGTCCCTGCCCAGAATGATCCCAAGCTCCGCTTCGGCCGTGGTCCCGCAGGCTTCCTTTAGCCGCGGGAGCATGATCTCATCACCGTACCCGATCAGCGTATCCGCCATTTTGAAAAAGCTTCCGGGAAACCCCTGTGGCGCCGCGTCGCCGATGTCGCCCGCGTGATCCACGTAGTTCAGACCGATCCCGAAGATCCGCTTCGGATCGCGGTACAGGGGCGCATAGACGACCTCACCAAAAGGCACGACGCCGGGATCGTCCTCGCAACGCTCCCTTCCGCCGTCCCTGTACCACTGGGTGAGTTCTCTTATCTGGCCGCTGCGGATCAGCGGAAGCATCGTCTCGTTCCACGCCGTCCCCTCAGCAGCGTTGATCGCCGCAACCGGCAGGATCCCCTTACCGGTCACTACCCCCGCGACCTCCCTGCCTTTGCACTTAATGGTGGCCAGTCTCATTTCTCATGCCCCCTTTCCGAATCAGAACAAATCCGAATGAGAGCCCGTGCGGAACAAAAACAGATTCAGTTCGTCATTCTCTATGCGGTATACCAGCAGCCAATCGGGTTCGATATGGCATTCTCGAAATCCTCGATATTTGCCAGACAAACTGTGATCACGGTGCTTTTCTTCCAGCGGTTTCTGTTCTGCAAGGGTGTTTACTACTGCTCTAAGCTGTTCCAGTTTAAGTCCACGCTTTTTTGCAAGCTTCAGGTCCCTCTTGAACTGATTGGATGCAACAATGCTAAGCATCCTCAAGCACCTCGTTGATCAATTCATCAAAAGACTCATACCGTTTGTAATGGTCAGGATTATGCTTCATTTCCTCAAATTCTGCCAGTGCTGCCCGCGTTTCAACATTCGGTGTCATTCGCTTTACCTCAAAGGGTATGCCATCATGACTGACTGCGCTGCGCAGAAACATAGTGATCGCTGTGGACATATTCAGTCCTAAATCTGCGAACAAGGCTTCCGCAGTTTTCTTCAACTCAGTATCAACGCGAACATTTATGTTAGTCGTAGCCATGAGACTCTCCTCCTTTCTTGACTCGATTATACCCCTAACCGTAAATATCGTCAATACAGTGTAATGCATTGTTTTACATTGTGTAGCAGTCGTCGGAAGAGATCGCCTTTTATGTAAGACTTCGCTTCTTCAGGGCTGCCCGTGAAGATCATGCAAAGCTTTCCGGCATCTTTGCATGATCCGAGGATCCTGTCGATGGCCTTCTGAAACTCCGGATGATCGAACTGCCCCGGCATTCCCATGCTGATCGACAGATCAAAGGGGCCGATGAAGATCCCGTCGATTCCTTCGATGCCAGCGATCTCCTCGATGTTTTCGAGCGCCTCCCGTTCCACGAAAAAAGAGGCACAAGGCCTCTTTTCATTTATGTTATACCCCCTGCTAGTACAGCAACTTGATCTCACCGATGAGCGGCAGCGGATCTGTTCTCCAGTTTACTGCTCTGTAGATGCCTACGATGATCAGGACGAAGGCCGCGATGCCGACTGCTGTGGACAGCTGCTCGCCGATGTGGGGCAGTGCCACGCAGATCGCCCCCGCGATCTTGAGAAGATTGATCAGCAGCGCCTGGTTCAGGTGGTGCGCCACGAAGGCATCTCTTCTATCTCTGAAAATGAAGGCGATGATCCAGCCGATCCAGGTGATGTACGACACGACCGCCAAAGTTCTTGAATTGTTCTGATACATGTCATTACCCCCTCTCTGTATGGTTTCACTTTTGCAGGTGTTGTTCCCTTTCGCAACTATATGATAACCGATCCAGGGGGGCGGCAACATCGCAGGATCTGCGAAATAGAGGGGTCTCCTACCGAAAAAAATACGAAAAGGAGCCGCATCTCCCTGCGGCTCCCTGCTGCAATCTCTCTACTGCAGCTCTGTGCTGCTTACTTCTGTCCGGCGACCCATTCCTGGAAGCCCGCGTACAGACCCAGGAGCCGGTCATCGAGATAGGTAAGCGCTTTGGCCTTGATCTCTTCCGGAATCCCGTAGTACTGTTCCGCGATGCTCCCGGTGATGGCCGCAATGGTATCGCTGTCCCCGCCGATGGAGATGGCGTTTCTGATGGCGTCTTCAAAACCTGTAGATTCGTAGAAGGCTTCAAGTGCCTGGGGGACCGAGCCCTGACAGGTCACATCGAACCGGTAGTCCGCCCGGATCTCGTCCAGCGTGAAGTCCGCCTTGTAATAGTGCTCATCCATGAAGGCCCGAATCTCGTCGATGCTCTTGCCGATCTTGGCGAAGTATGCCGCCAGAACCACCGCCTCCGCGGCTTTGAGGCCTTCCGGGTGGTCGTGCGTGACGCCCGTTACGCATTTGGCCCGCGCAAAAAGCAGGTCGATCTGTTCCGGTCCTTTTCCCTGGATGGTATCCACGCAGGCGCTCACTCTCATGGCAGCGCCGTTGCCGAAGCTGTTGTACGGATGAGGATTTTCGCTGAACATCCAGTCGTAAAATCTTCCGCCGTATCCGCAGCGCGGATAGTGCCTGCCGATCTCCTGCATGTACTTGATGGTCATCTCCTCCAGATCGCTGTTGTCAGGCTTGCTCTCCTGCAGCGCCTTGGCAACGGCGATGGTCATCACCGTATCATCCGTAAAACGGCACCATTTGTGAAACAGCTCAAAGTCCTTCGATTTGCGGTTGTGGAATTCGAATCTCGATCCGACGATATCTCCTATGATTGCTCCTAACATGATGCATCACTCCTTCCGGTATTGTTGTTCTTCTGTTCAGTGAGTATACAATACCATAGTTATTCTCTGAGGAGGTCGCTTTGCAGGCGACTTCCGCGGGCAACTTCCGCGGGCAACTTCCGCAGGCGTCTTCCGCGGGCGACTTCCGCAGGCGTCTTCCGCGGGCGACTTCCGCAACCCGAAAAACTCCGCCGCCGGAAAACCGCATCTCCTGGATCGCTAGATCGTTTTGATCACTTTTGCCGGGACGCCCCCTACGATGGTGTTGGCCGGAACATCCTTTGTGACGACGGCGCCTGCGGCCACAACGGCG
>CACXCQ010000136.1 GCA_902766185.1 uncultured Eubacteriales bacterium | reverse complement strand
GGTACCAGCACCGGGTACAGGGCAATGGTCTCTTCGCAGAAGCCCTCGATGGTTCCCATGAAGGCGATCAGCAGCGTGACCACGACCAGAATGATCTGTTCCCTGCCTTTGCAGGCCTTGGCCAGAGCGCCGATACCTGCGTTGAACGCACCGACGTAGTTGATGACGCCGATGGTGCCGCCCAGCATGAAGATGAAGAAGATGATGTCAAAGCCGTCCGCAGTACCCTGAACCGGGGAGGCCAGGAATTCCGCCAGACCCTGATGATGGGCTTCTACCTTCTGATAGGTGCCCGGGATGGACATGGGCTTGGTGATGTTGCCAGCCTTGAAGCTGTCCAGGCCCGCAGTGATCCCGAAGTTGTCCAGAGTCTCCTGCGTCGCGGGGTACTCGGTCTGCTCGCCGGTACCGGCATCCTCATCATAGTCAGCTGAGCTGACGATAAATACATCTGATCCTGCATCGTACTCAAGTGTTTCATACGCACCGGCCGGAATGATCCAGGTCAGCACTGCCGCCAGGATGACGACGATGAAACAGATCGAGAAGGATGACAGGAAGCTGCGTTGTTTTTTTTCTTTCTTTTTCTTAAACATTTCCTTTCATTTCCCTCCTTAAAAACGCACCGAATCAGTATAACATTTCCGCCGGGGGATTTAAACCCCCACAACCGTTTTCAGAAGCGTCAGAAAACGGCGGCATCCGGGCCGCCGTACACTTTACAAAAATATATCAAAAAAGTATAATGCAATTGAACATTCAGGGAATCGACATGAGCAGAAAAGGAGTCATTTACTATGTACATCGCAGACATGCACTGTGATTCGATCATGAAGGTCTGGCTTGCCCGAAGAGAGGGCAGAAACGTCAGCCTGCGCGACAGTTCGAACGCGCCCGCCGCAGGACCCGATGGTCTGCAGGTGGACCTGATGAAGATGAAGGCCGGGGGATATCTGGCCCAGAATTTCGCGCTCTACGTGGATCTTCAGATCGAGGACGGGACCAGCCCCTGGACCCAGTTCACGGAGATGGCGGAGATCTTTCACGAGGAAATGGCGGCGAACGCGGATGTGGTCCGGCAGGCGCGCACCTGTGAGGAGATCCTCGCCAACCGGGACGCCGGCCTTCTTTCGGCGGTGATGACCGTGGAAGAGGGAGGCGTGCTGGAGGGGGACCTGAACCGGCTCGACAGGCTTTATGAGGAGGGGGTCAGGATGATGACCCTGACCTGGAACTACGAGAACGAGCTGGGCTCTCCCAACGAGGTGCCGGACGGAGTCGATGAGGATTACCGCCGGTTCTTCAGGTTTGCGCCGCGGACGGACAACGGTCTCAAGCAGACGGGATTTGAAGCGGTGGAGCGCATGCAGGAGCTGGGCATCGTCGTGGATGTGAGCCACCTTTCGGATGCGGGGTTTTACGACGTCGCAAAGGCAGTAAAGGGCCCGTTCGTGGCAAGCCATTCCAACGCCCGGGCGATCAGCGGATGCCACAGGAACATGACCGACGACATGATCCGGACCGTGGGCGAACACGGCGGGGTCATCGGCCTGAACTTCTGCCCGGAGTTTCTGGAGGAAGGGCCTTCGGAGGCGGAGTGCAGGAGCACCATCGACGGGCTCGTCCAGCACGCCAGGCACATCATGAACGCGGGCGGAAGAGAAGTCCTGGGAATAGGGACGGACTTCGACGGAATGGGAGACTGCCCTCTTGAGATCGGGGACGCGTCGCAGATGCCCGCGCTGATCGATGGCTTCCAAAGGCAGGGCTTCACGGAGAGTGAGATCGAGGACATCTGCTGGCGCAACGCGCTGCGCGTATACAAAGAAGTCTGGAAGTGATTCATCAGGAAGGAGAAAGAACCATGTTCAATCTGCTGGATCCGAGAAAGAATGAATTCATGCTCACCGGCCCCTTCCGGTGGAAGGGATACGACTGGTGGTGGCATTCCTTCACCGGCAAAAACGTCCGCACCGGAGAGGAGCGGCCATTCTTCATCGAGTTTTTCATCTGCAATCCCGCTCTTGCGCGAAAGGAACCCACGTTGGGTCAGCTGCCGGAGAACAAAGCCCGGGGCAGGCGGCCCTCCTACCTGATGGTGAAGGCCGGCGCCTGGGGCGAGGACGGGACCCAGCTGCACAGGTTTTTCTCCCTGAAGGACGTGACGATCCGGGGGAAGGCGCCCTACAGCGTGCGGGCGGAGGACTGCTACTCCTCGGAAACGGTGCTCAAAGGAAGCGTGGAGATCACGGAGCAGGAGGCCGAGGAGCATCCGGAGTGGATGTGCGGCAGCGGCTCCATGCGGTGGGAACTGCTTTTGGATAAGCAGATCGCCTTCAACGTGGGCTACGGCACGAGCCCGGCCCTGCGTTTTCTCAAGGCCTTCGAGATGTACTGGCACGCCGAGGGGATGAAGACGGCCTACACGGGCAAAGTCTGGTTCAACGGCGAGGAGTACGACGTGGAGCCGGAGAGCTGCTTCGGATACGCGGACAAGAACTGGGGCCGCGGATTCACCAGCCCATGGGTGTGGCTGTCCTCCAATGACCTGGTCAGCAACCTTACCGGTGAGCGGCTGATGAACAGCGCCTTCGATATCGGCGGCGGATGCCCGAAGATCTATTTCCTGCCTTTGCGGAGAAAACTCCTCTCCGCCTTCTGCTATGAGGGCATGGACTATGAATTCAACTTCTCCAAGTTCTGGACGCTCACCAGGACCAGATTCGACTTCCGCGAGACGGAGGAGGATGTGTTCTGGACAGTCCGGCAGGAGACCACCCGGGCCATCATGGAGACGGAGATCACCTGCCATAAGAAGGACATGCTTCTGGTGAATTACGAAGCGCCGGACGGCAGCAAGCGGCACAACCAGCTGTGGAACGGCGGGAACGGGATCGGTGTCATCCGCCTCTACGAGAAGCATCCCGGCGGCCCCATGCTCGTGGACGAGGTCAGGGCCGGCCACATCGGCTGTGAATATGGAGAATACGATCCGTTGTAATACAAATCTTGCATTTTTTCCGTAAAAAGTTATACTGTAGAGAAGAATACTCAGGAGGGATATAATATGAAACAGAAAGCAGAAGAATTAAAGAAGGCATTTGCAGAGCTGAACGATGACGCGAAGGAGTCCATCGGCAAGCTGGAGGCACTGATCAAGAAGAACGCCATGACGCCGGATCAGGTCCAGTTGATCGCAGACTATTGCATGGACGCGGCGGACAGAGCTCATCCGGAGCTGGCGACCATCGAGGGAATGACCAGTGTGGAATACGCGGAGCTGTACAAGAAGATGAGCGATGAGCTGGCCGCAGAGCCCGAGAAGATCGAGGCGCACGCGAAGGAGATCGGCATGTCCGCGGAGGATCTGGCGTTCCTGTTCGCGCAGATCGACGGCACCGTGAAGAGCAATCCGGAAGTCTGGGAAAGCAAGGAAGCGGCGGAGATGCTTCACCCGAAGAACCTGAGCATCCTGCTGGACGTCTTCAAGAAGGACGAGTAATCGACCGGCCGCACGCAAAGGCAGGTATGATTCGAGACAAGAATGAGGATCCCCGACCGAAGGAGCACCTTCCGGCCGGGGTTTTTCTTTTGGTCGCGGCGATGGGATGTGGCGTTGGGTCGCGGCGTCGAGTTGCGGCGTTTTTTCTGTTTCGTTGCAGGGTATTCTTTTTCGCGATAATCTGATAAAATACAATTGCTTTAAGGAGAAAATACAGGAGGACAGAAATGGATAACAAAAAGAAAGTCGCCGCCGCGGTGGCGGCCACCATCGCGGCATCGGGCGCGGCGGTGGATGCCTCCTTTGACAACCCGGCGGATCTGCTTCAGCAGGACTCGGCCGTGGAACCCCACGTCCAGTTCGTGGATCTGGAGAACGATCAGGATCCGGGGGCGACAGATGAAGATAAGCAAAAGGCCGCGGAGACGCAGAAGAGCGGTCCTGTGCGGGAGTGGATCCTGCATCTGCCCCTGGCGGTGCGGGCTCTGTTCGTGCTGCCCTTCTGGTTCATCGGGCACCTGCTCGTCATGGGCGGCAGCCTGCTGTTCACCGGGCTTTCCCCGATCCTGCACTGGCTGCTGGGCTTCGCCCTCATCGCGGTGGTGATCGCGGGAGCATTCACCGCTACAGCGAAAGCCATGTTCCCGGATCTGCCCATCAAAAAGATCCTGAACCGGCATTCCATCAAGTGGATCCTGATCGCGGCGGCAGCCGTGTGGCTGGCGGATCTTCTGCTGGGGATCTTCTGGGCAGGATACGCCCATTTCAAGTCTTTGATCCTGGGCTGCTTCACGCTGATCGCGATCGGCTCGGTGGTGATCTGGTTCGCCCGCAGGGAGCACCGCCGCCGGAAGAAGCTAGAGGAGGAAGCCGCGGCCCAGCTGATCGAGGAAGAAGAGGAAGAGGACCTGGTCTACACCTCACTGGGACAAACGTTTACCGTGCGCCCGCGCTAAAAGGAGAAAGAACAATGATGGAAACACTGGATAGTATCGCAACCAACCCCAGCGTAATGAAATGGACCGGAGCGGTGGTCCTGGCTTTGCTGGGATTCGGATTCATGCGGGTGCGACGGCACAACATGAAGGACAGCGTATCCTTCGGCGCGGGGATCCTGGGGGTCATCATCGTGCTGAGCCTCATCAAGTACTTCCTGTTCTGACGGAGTAGGTTCTGGCGGCGCGGGGCGATCATCGCGGAAACGGAGACGGAGAGATCAAGTGAACGAAACGATAACAGAAATCGAGAAACTGCCGGCTGAGCTTCAGCAAAAGCTGGCGGATCTGAAAGAATACATCGCGGGGTTGGGATCCCTTGCGGTGGGATTTTCCGGTGGAGTGGACTCCACCTTTCTGATCACGGCGGCCCGGGAAGTTCTGGGGGAAAAGGCCCTGGCGGTGACCAGCACGGACGTGATGGTGCCCGGCTGGGAGCGCCGTGAGGCGCAGGACTTCTGCAGGGAGAACGGGATCCGGCAGATCGTCTGTCAGGTGGATCCTCTGCAGGAAGAGGAATTCCGGAACAACGGCCCAAACCGGTGCTACTTCTGCAAAAAGCTGATCTTCAGCGAGGTTATGCGGGTCGCGGCGGAGCAGGGGATCGAGTACGTGGCGGAAGGTTCCAACATGGATGACCTGGGGGATTACCGCCCCGGGCTCAAGGCTGCGGAGGATCTTGGCGTGAAGGCGCCTCTGCGGGAGGCGAAGCTCTACAAAGAAGAGATCCGCCAGCTGTCTAAAGCGATGGGATTGCCCACATGGGACAAGCCTGCCTTTGCGTGTCTGGCGTCACGGTTCGTGTACGGCGAGGAGATCACCGAGGAGAAGCTGCACATGGTCGACCTGGCGGAGCAGGTGCTGCTGGAAGAGGGATTCCGGCAGGAGCGGGTCCGGATCCACGGGGACGTGGCCCGCATCGAAGTGGCGCCCCGGGACATCCCCCGGATTGCGGAGGACGCGGTCCGGGAAAGGGTGGACGCAAAGCTTCGTGAGATCGGTTTTCGCTATGTGGCTCTGGATCTGCGGGGGTACCGCACCGGGAGCATGAACGAAGCCCTGCCGAAGGAGCAGGAGTAACCGGCGGGAGCATCAGAAATGGAGAGGACGCGAACATGGTTCAGGAGCAGTTTACCAGAACAGCGATGCTGTATGGTGAGGAAGGAATGCGCCGGCTGGCGGAGAGCCGGGTGGCGGTGTTCGGGGTCGGCGGCGTAGGAGGATACGCGGTGGAGGCCCTGGCCAGATCCGGCATCGGCGCGCTGGATCTCATCGATCATGACCAGGTGGACATCACCAATCTCAACCGGCAGATCATTGCTACCATGAGCACCGTGGGCAGGGACAAAGTGGAAGTGGCTGCGGAGCGGATCGCGGATATCGCGCCGGACTGCGTGGTCAGACCATATAAGTTGTTTTTCCTGCCGGAAACGAAAGATCAGTTCGATTTCAGCCAATACGATTATGTTGTGGACGCCATCGATACGGTCAGCGGCAAGCTGGCCATCATTGAAGCGGCAAAAGCAGCCGGGGTCCCGGTGATCTCCGCCATGGGCGCGGGGAACAAAGTCAGGCCGGACGCTTTTCAGGTGGCGGACATCTATGAAACCTCCGTGGATCCTCTGGCCAGAGTGATCCGCCGGGAGTGCCGCAACCGGGGCATCGATTCTCTGAAGGTGGTCTACTCTCAGGAGCAGCCCCGCCGGCCGGGAAAGGAAGGTGCATCCGGGCAGGCCCCGGAAGATCCGGCGGAAACGGCGCCGGAGCGGCGCGCCAAGATCCCGCCGGGGTCCACGGCGTTCTCGCCCTCTGTGGTGGGACTCATCATCGCCGGCGAAGTGGTTGGCGATATCGTCGGGCGGTAAGCGGCAGGCCGGTACGGTGAGCCGAAAGGGAAGAACGAAAAGAAGGGAGAGAAGGGAGAGCGGCATGAGCACGTATCGCATTCAAAACGAATTCATCACGGCGGAGATCTCCGCCAGAGGAGCGGCGCTGCAGTCCCTGCGCACCGCAGAGGGAACGGAATACCTCTGGCAGCGGGACGCCAGATGGTGGGGAGACAGCGACCTGACCATCTTCCCATATGTGGCCCGGCTGACGGAGGGAAAGTACATCTTCCAGGGAAAAGAATACGAGATGCCCATCCACGGCATCGCGCCCTACGCGGTTTTTGAAGGGGCGCAGGAGGGGGATGACGCGGTGTCCCTGAAGATCTGCTGGAACGAGGAGACCCTGAAGCAGTATCCCTTCCGCTTCGCGCTGACCCGGAAATTCCAGGCCCGGGAAAACACTCTGACCGTCACCGCCATCATCGAGAACCAGGATGAGAAGACCATGTTTTTCGGCTACGGCGGTCATCCCGGGTTCAACGTTCCGATCAAAAGCAGGGCGGCCGAAGAGCACGCATCGTTTAATGACTATGCGATTCGGTTCGAAAGCCCCTGCCAGCCTTTGCACATCATCTTCACGGATGACTGCTTCGTCACGGACGAGCGGCGCCCCTTCCCGTTACAGGACGGGCGGATCCTGCCGCTGGATCATCATCTGTTCGATAACGACGCCATCATCCTGGAGAATATGACCAGAGACGTGAGCCTTTGCGATGAAGCGGGGCGGGCGAGAGTGCGGGTCCGCTTCCCCGACCAGCCCTATCTGGGACTTTGGCATGCGCCCCGGACCGAGGCGCCGTACATCTGTATCGAACCCTGGAGCTCACTCCCCTCCCGCAAAGACATCGTGGAGGACATCGGCCGGCAGGAAGATCTGCTGCGCCTGGACCCGGGTGAAGTCTATACCACATCTTACGAGATCAGCGTGTTCTAGTGATTTGATCGCGGAAGGAAAAGTCGAGATTCCGGCGTTTTAACATCCGGTATATCTCGACTTTTTTGTCTGCAAAGGCTGGTCAGCCCGGCCTCCGTGTAGATTCTTCCCGTCGACTTGCAAATCAACATTTTTTGCGGCCAGGAACTCCCGAGAACCCCATCAGAACGATCTCCCCGTGTTGATATCTCATAGAATTGCCCGGATCAACACGGAAAACGTTCAAAGCCGTGTTGAAAACCAACTCGTGATTACATATCAACACGGCCTGCACAAAATGGAAGACATGGGGAGATTATTCACATTGCTTCGTGTTGATTCTGTTCTGGTGAGCGCAAATCAACACGGACGGGTCTTGGACTGTACCCCAGATTGTGGACAGTACGAGCAGCGTAGAAATACAACAGACCCGATTCGTGGACACCACGTTCCGCAACAAGTCTTAATTGTGGTGTAAATTCTTCTCTGCCCTTCCTGACAGGCAGTGTTCCCGCGGGTGGGTTTGTGGAAAAACCAGGCGGGCGGTGGGCAGGTGATGCGCCTGGGAGGAACGGCATCAGCTGTCCACGGGCAGCCGCCGTTTATCCACACACCCGCCCGCTTTCATATCTGCTTATCCTGATCAGTCCGCCCCGATCGCGCCGCGCTGGCCGCCGGTCTCCACTTGTGACCGGTGCGGCCAGCTGTAAGGCGAACGCAATCGGGTGGCGGACACCAAGAGCGCCTTAGCGCGATTGGTCATCCTGCCCAAGCTCAAATCGTCGCCAGGAACTGACAAAGGGAAAGTCATGATTTCAGTGCTTCAGAGTGCTTCAAATCATGAATTATTCTTCTCCAAAGGGTTCTCAGCACTGTGGCATTCATGATTTTCATCGGTTGGAAGGGGCAAAATCATGACTCTGCCCGCGGCCCCATGGGTTCAAGGCGAAAATGTCATGATTTCGGTGCTTCAGAACAGTTCAAATCATGAGTTTTCGTTCATCATATTTTCTGGGCTGGTGAGCGGTTGTCGTTTTCTCTTTAATTATTTTGATTCTGCAAAAAGGGCTGATCTGTTCCTTGTGATGAGTGGTTCCGTTCGCTCAGAAGGGAGCGAACGGAGGTCCGCCGTCTGATCACGCTCGCTTTTCAGCCGGCCGCACCGGCCTCATGCGGGGGCCGGCGGCCGGCGCGGTGTGATCAGGGCGGATTGTTCGGGATACATAGAGGTAATGGTGTGGAGAGGTTGGGGATAACCGGCGCCTGTCCGTGGACAGCTGAGGCACTGCCTCACCTGCCCACCGGCAGGTCTGCTTATCCACAGCCTCTCCACACTACGCGTTGAATGCAATTTACACCATTGTTTGGACTTGACCCCAGTCATTCTGCGATGTAGTTTTCATGATTTCTCCTTCTGAGCTCGATGCTTACCCTCAACCTCTCCACGCAGCGGGACAGACAGAAGTCACACCACGATTTGGACACGGCTCCCTGGCCAGGAACCCCAAAAGGAAAAGTCAATGTTTCAATGCGTCAGAGCCGGCTAAACCATGACTTTCCTCTCGCGCAAAGGC
>CACXCQ010000135.1 GCA_902766185.1 uncultured Eubacteriales bacterium | reverse complement strand
GTGTAGCCCGTCTCCTCCTTCAGCTCCCGGACCATGGAGGCCTGCGGGTCCGTTTCCTCCGATTCGATCTTCCCCGCGGGAAGCTCCAGCATGGCCTTCCTGCAGGCGTACCGGTACTGGCGGACCATGACCACCTTGTTGTCGTCCGTCAGGGCCACCGCTGCCGCGGCGCCATTGTGCTCGATGATCTCCCGGTGAGCGTGTCCTTTTTTCGCGGTCACCGTATCCACCCGGACGTTCAGGATCGCGCCGTCGTAGATTCTCCGGCTGTTCACGCGCTTTTCTTCAAAAATCATCTCTTATTCCCCCTTCTGTCTGGTCATTTCCTTGGAGCGGTCCACTGCTGCCTGGAAAGCCTGCCGGACATCCTCCTCGAAGCCGTTCTTCTGCAGGACCTTCACCGCTTCGATGGTGGTCCCTCCGGGGGAACAGACATCGATCCGAAGCTGCTCCAGGCTCTTGGGGCTCTCCATGACCAGCTTCGCCGCTCCCATCACGGCCTGTGCCGCGAAGGTCCTTGCCATGGACATGGGCATTCCGTTGGCCGCTGCCGCCTTGACCATGGCTTCGATATACATGAAGGTGTAGGCCGGGCTGCTGCCGCTGACGCCGATGACGCAGTCGATCATGCTCTCTGGCACTTCTTCCGTCTTTCCTGTGGGCTTGAGAATGGCATCGACTCCCGTCAGGTCCGCCAGGCTCAGTCCATCTCCGGGGCAGACCGCGATCATTCCCTCGCCGATCAGCGCCGGGGTATTGGGCATGATGCGAACGATCTTCGCGTCCCTTCCCAGGAACTTTCTGATGTGCGCGATGCTGATGCCTGCCGCCATGGAGATCACCAGCTTTTCCGGAAGGTACGCCTTCGCCATGACTTCCAGGACATCATCGATGGCCTGGGGCTTGACCCCCAGAACGATGGCCTCGGAGGCCCTGACCAGATCCAGAATATCCTCCGTCATGGATATCCGGGGGAACTCCTTCAGCACTGCCTCGCTGCGCTCCCGGTTCGGATCGCAGATCATGATCCTGTCCTTCTCTCCCTGGGAAGACGAGGCATAACCCCTCAGGATCGCTCCGCCCATATTGCCGATTCCGATAAATCCTGTCTTCATTTATGTTTCCTCCATTCTCACAGATTCTTGAACTTGAACTGAGATTTTCCGCTGGCGTAATCCGCCACGATGTGTCCGTCACCCACCAGCTTGTACTTGTATGTCACCAGGCCGTCCAGACCCACCGGGCCCCTTGCGTGGAGCTTGCCGGTGCTGATCCCCACCTCTGCGCCGAAGCCGTAGCGATACCCGTCGGCAAAACGGGTGGAACAGTTCTGGTAGACGCCGGCGGAATCCACCAGCGACATGAACCTGGCCGCGGAATCCTTATCCTCCGTGATGATGCAGTCCGTATGATGAGAGCCGTACCGGTTGATGTGATCGATGGCCTCGTCGATGGAATCCACCACCCGCACGGAAAGGATGTTGTCCAGATACTCGGTGCGGTAATCCTCCTCTCCCGCCGGCTCGCAGGAAATGAGTTCCTTCGTCTTCTCATCCCCCCGGATCAGGATCCTGGCTCCCGCGGCGTCCGCCAGGGCCGGGATCAGCACATCCGCAATGGCGCTGTGTACCAGCAGAGTTTCCGCGGCGTTGCAGGCCGCCGGATACTGGGTCTTGGAATCGATGATGATGGGGATCGCCTTTTCGATCAGGGCTGCCCCGTCTACATAAACATGACATATCCCGTCCGCGTGTCCCATGACGGGAATGTTGGTATTGTCCATGATATACCGCACGAACTGGTTCGATCCCCGGGGGATCAGCAGATCCACATCCTCGTGGCACTGCAGCAGTTCGTCGATGCCGGCCCGGTCCTCGATGAGCTGGGCGAAACCTTCCGGCAGTCCCGCGCCCACCGCGGCTTCATAGATCGTATCGAAGAGGATCCTGTTGGTGGCTCTCGCCTCACTTCCCCCCTTCAGAATGATCCCGTTGCCGCTTTTGATGCAAAGGCTGGCGATCTGGACCAGGGCATCCGGCCGGGATTCGAAGATCACGCCGATCAC
>CACXCQ010000134.1 GCA_902766185.1 uncultured Eubacteriales bacterium | reverse complement strand
GTTTTGATCACTTTTGCCGGGACGCCCCCTACGATGGTGTTGGCCGGAACATCCTTTGTGACGACGGCGCCTGCGGCCACAACGGCGTTGTCTCCGATGGTCACGCCTGCGGTGACCGTTGCGTTCGCGCCGATCCAGACCTTCTTGCCGATGCGGATCGGAGCCGGGTGCAGCTGCTGTCGTTTCTCCGGATCCAGGTCGTGGTTCAGCGTGGCGAGCACCACGCCGTGTCCGATCAGCGCGCCGTCATCGATGTAGATGCCGCCCTGATCCTGAAACTTGCAGTCAGCGTTGATGAACACGTTGTCGCCGATGTGAATGTTCTTGCCGAAGTCAGTGTAAAAAGGCGGAAACAGGCCAAAGTTTTCGCCGACGGGTTTTCCGGTGAGTCTGCTCATCAGTTCGGCCAGCTCGTCCGGCTCGTGATAGACCGTATTGATCTCGTGGGTGATCTTCTGCGCCTCGCGGCTATAGTATCTCATCAGTTCGATGACTTCCCAGTCTTCACCTACGGTATCGCCGTTGTTGAAGTGCTCCAGCAGTTCTTGTAATTCCATTTTTGCCTCCAATACAAGTCAATTAATACAGTTCCGTATAGATCATTCCGTGCTTTCCCCTGTCGGAACGCATCAGCGAGATGTGCTCCACGGTCATTTCCGCATAGGGCAAATCGCAGAGGATCTCCTCCGGGATCGCTCCCGATCTGCTGACCGGCTTTCTGACCAGGGTGATGTGCGGGGAAAACTTCTTCCGGTCATATGGGATCCCCGCATCGGCCAGCGCGCGGCGAAGTCGTTTCGTCAGCGCCTTGAGCTCGTTGGGTTCGTCGCCCCCGCCAAGTCCTGCCCACCACAGCCTTCCAAAGGATCCGATGCCGTCCAGGCTTATCCGGAACGGCTCGAAATCGATCGTCTCGAGCACGTCGATCACGTCCTCCGGATCCGGGTACTCCCCGATGAACGCAAGGGTCAGATGCAGGTTCTCCCGCTTCGTAAAGTTTCCTCTCACGCCCAGATATCGCATGCGCCCCTGCAGATCGGTCAGCGCCTCGCTCATTTCATAATTCAGTTTTATGGCAACAAACAGTCTCATTTCAGTTTCCTATACCGTCAGCACGTGTTTTCCGTTCTGCATCAAGAGCGACAGTTTCTCCCCCCAGCGGATCACTTCCACATCCGCGTCCTTCAGCTCCTGCTCGATGCCGAGATTTCTGGCGCAGGAAACGCAGGCCGAAAACTCCACGCCGGCTCTCGCCGCCATCTGTGCCTTCAGTCTGACGGCCTCGTTCTCCAGGAAGAGCTTTTGCGTTCCTCCCCACACGATCACCGTCACCTTGTCCCACCAGCCGTTCAGCATCGCGTTTGTCGCGTACATCATCACCATGTTCTCCGACGTCTGCGGGTCCGCATTCGTCCACAGGATGTGCAAATGCCGGTCCGTCACCTCATTGATTTCCTCAAAAGACATTTCCTTCCTCCCTCTTTCTGACGTTCTTCTATACCTCTCTATCTCCGTTTGAGCTCCTGCAGGATCGCGCTGGCCGTGGGCGGACATCCCTTCACGCACCGCGCGGCCCCCGCGCAGCATCTCCCGACGCCGATCCCGTCGAGCGCCTTGCCCCGGTGCCCTTGCCCGATGAATATCTCGTCCGTGATCCTGACGCCCTCCTCCTCTGCCTTGTTCAACGCCCTGACTACGGCCGCGAAACAGGCGGAGCACGCGCTGTCCGCATGGACGTTCCGGATCAATCGTCTGACCTTTCCAGAGGGCTGCGGATATTCTGCCGCAAAGGCAGGTTCGTTCAATTTGATGATGTCCTGTTCGCTGACCTCCGCGGATCCTGCACCCCACTTCTCCGCAAGCTTGATGTAAGGTACGTCCTCGAGATCCAGGCCCATGAGCTGACAGCCGTACGCGTCCACCTGGACGGGGTCCGTCCCGAGCATCATCCGGTTCGTCTGAACGGGATTGCCTCCCTCTTCAAAATCCAGATCTCCGCATATGCTGTCCACGATGACCAGATCCGGCTTCAATGCCGCCGCCAGCGCGGCGATGGGACGGGTCAGCCCATCCGCGTGGAACTGCCTC
>CACXCQ010000133.1 GCA_902766185.1 uncultured Eubacteriales bacterium | reverse complement strand
GCGATGATGTCCGTGCTTTTCAGGCCGACCCGCAGGATGGTGATGCCCGCGTCGTCCAGGATCCGGTACATGTCCTTGGTGATGGAGACCGCTTCCTCATTGGTCAGGGGCTGGTAGAGGCCGGCCTGATACATCTGGGCAAGCTCGGTGTCCGCCAGCACAACAGTAGGGTACAGGCGGGCAAGGGCCGGATGGAGGGAAACGGCTTGTCTTGCGCTGTCCAGGCATTTTTCCCGGCTGTCTTCGGGAAGGCCGATCATCAGCTGGATGCCCAGGGTGAAGCCATAGCTATGGATCAGTTCGCAGGCCCGGTAAACGTCCTCGACAGTGTGCCCCCGGCGGGAGGCCGCAAGCACATCCGGATCAAAGGACTGGACTCCGAGCTCGATGATGTCCACGCCGTACTCCCGAAGCTGATCCAGGATCCTCTCGTCGATGTAGTCCGGGCGGGTGGATAAGTGGATGCGCTGAATGCGTCCCGCATCTTTGTACTCTTTCGCCACAGCAAGAAAGCCCGCCTGTTCTTCCAAAGGCAGGCCGGTGAAGCTGCCGCCGTAGAACGCCGCCTCGACCATCTCCAGCCTTTGCATGGTGGAGAGCCAGGTATCCAGAATGGAGCGGACGTCATCGGGCGTCACATCCGGCTGCCGGGCGGTAATGGCGTGTTGATTGCAGAACACACAGCTGTGTCCGCATCCCCGGTGGGGGATGAATATGGGAATGATGCCATGGGTTTTCATGGGACTATTTTACCATATTTGTGGTAGAATGGTAGAAACGAACCCAAGACCGGAGCGAGGCATGGCAGAGAAGCAGTACAGAAAAGTTCGGAAACGCAAGAAACTTCAGCGTTGGAAAAACCAGTTGAAGGGGAGAGGCCTCTTCGCTGTTTTGATTGCGCTGATGGTGTCCATCACCGGCGGCATCGGCATTATCGGGCTCCACTACTACACGGCGGAGACCTACATGACGATGAACGGCCAGCCGGAAATGACCGTGGGGCTCTACGGTCTGTTTGAAGACCCGGGAGTCACGGCAAAGCGCGGAGGACGGGACATCTCGAACAAGGTCGAGGTAAAGTCCAGTGTGGATACCACCGAGCCCGGAGACTACACGATCACCTACCACTGCGGAAACTTCACCGCCGAGCGAAAGGTCACCGTTCTGGACCACATGTCGCCGATACTGAAGCTGAAGGGTGAGCAACTCATCCGCATGAAGCTCGGAGACACCTTTGAGGAGCCGGGCTTTACCGCAAAGGCAGATGATGGCACGAACCTGAACGACCGGGTGGAGGTGTCGGAGAACAGCTTCAAGCGGGCAGGGACCTATGATATAGCCTATACGGTCACGGACGATGAGGGGAAGTCCACCCGGGTGAGCCGCAGGATCAGCATCGCTCCCAATACGGAGTATGTTTCTCCCGGGCTGCCCATCTGCATGTATCACTACGTCTATGACGCGGAAAACCCGCCGGACGACGTGAATCAGCGGTACAAGAACTACATCAGCAAGCAGGACCTGATCGAAGAGATGAACTGGCTCAACGAGGAGGGTTACTACTATCCCACCTGGGACGAGGTGAGGGACTACGTGGACGGAAAACTGATCCTGCCGGACAAGAGCATCGTGCTGACCTTTGACGACGGCGAGATGGCGACCCTGGACCAGCTTCTGCCCATCGTAGAGCAGACCCACGTGCCGGTGACCAGCTTCCTCATTACGGAGCACGCCGGCGAGAAGAAGGTGCGCACATACAAAAGCAAATACCTGCATTTTGAATCCCATACCCACAAGATGCACCACGCCGGCGGCGTGGCCGGATACCGGGGGATGCTCCCGGTGGTGGATGTGGAGACGGGGTTAGCTGACCTGCAGGAGTCCATCCGGATCTGCGGCAGCAACAAAGCCATCGCCTATCCCTACGGTGACTTCAACCAGGCCACCCACGAGATGGTGACGAGGGCAGGGTTCCGCTGCGGCGTGACCACCCAGTTCGGCAACGCCTATCCCGGGATGGATCCGCTGACGCTGCCCAGGGTCAGAATGTGGCAGGACCAGACCCTGGAGTACTTCCAGAGAAATGTAGCGCCCGCGAGGGAGACGTCATTCGAGACGCAGTAGCCCCGGGAAACACAGATCGCTGTACAGGAACAGAGAATATGGTACACATCGGAAACAGCTGGGACCAGGTCCTGGCAGAGGAATTCAATAAAGACTATTACCTGCAGCTGCGGGATTTTCTGAAGGAGGAGTATTCCGCCCACAGGATCTATCCGCAGATGGAGAACATCTTCAACGCCCTCAGGTCTACGCCCTACGATAAGGTCCGGGCGGTGATCCTGGGGCAGGATCCCTATCATGAACCGGGACAGGCCCATGGGCTGTGTTTTTCGGTGCCCCGGGGCGTGCAAAGACCCCCGTCGCTGAACAACATCTTCCGGGAACTGAAGGATGATCTGGGAATCGATATCCCGGAGCACGGATGCCTGGAGCACTGGGCAGAGAATGGCGTGCTCCTTCTGAATACCGTGCTGACCGTGCGGGAGCATCAGGCCCATTCCCACAAAGGAAAAGGCTGGGAGATCTTCACCGACCAGGTGATCCGAAAACTCAACGAGCGGCCTGAACCCATGATGTTCATCCTCTGGGGGAGACCGGCCGCCGCAAAGGCTGATCTGATCACCTCGCACCAGCACGAGATCATCATGGGGGCTCACCCCAGCCCGCTGTCCGCCCACAGGGGATTTTTCGGCGGGAGATATTTCTCCCGCACCAATGCCTTCCTGACGCGATGCGGACAGGAACCCATCGACTGGAGGCTCCCGGAGTAATGAAGCTGCTTCTGATCTACTGGACATTCCTGGTGACGGGATACATCGCCGGAAGCAGACTGCGAAAGGCAGGACGGACATTCAGTTCCCTGCCTTCTCTCATGATGGTCACGATCTACGGCCTTTGCTTCGTCATGGGCCTTCGGATGGGTGTGAACGAGCAGGTGACCTCGAACCTGGGCCTGATCGGTCTGCAGTCTCTGGTCATCACCCTCTGCTGCATCATCGGGAGCATGCTGGCGATCTTCGGGATGCGAAAGCTTCTCGGCATCGACCGGCACGGAGACCGCATCCGCGCAAAGGCAGGAGAGACTCTTTCGGAAGCCGCTGATGAAAGCACCGGGAGCGCAGGCGAAAAAGTTGGGAGCACGACCGGCGGCGAACCGGCGCAGATCGAAGCCGCTGCGGTTAGCCCGAGCAGCGATGAAATGCCGGCCGAGGAAGACAGCGGCCTGGACGTGAAGAGCACGCTGATCCTGCTGTCGGTGGTGGCCGTGGGAATGCTGATTGGCGCATTTATCCTGGCAAAGCGGGGCCAGGCTTTCCTGGCCTGGTTCGACGGAGCCAGCAATCTGACGCTGATCGTCGTTCTGTGCATCCTCATGTTCCTGGTGGGCATGGACATGGGCTCCTCCGGGAACGTGATGGACAGCCTGCGGGCAGCGGGAATGAAGATGCTGCTTTTCCCCGTTGCCGCCATGGTGGGGACTATGGTGTTCGGCATCGCCGCCTGCCTTTTGCTGGGATTTACCATGCGGGAGAGCACCGCGATCCCCATCGGCTTCGGCTGGTACAGCTACGCCCCCATCGTGATCGCCAGCGCAGGCCCCCAATATGTGGTTGCCAGCGCCGTGTCTTTCATGCATAATGTCATCCGGGAAGTAACGGGGATCATTCTGATCCCGGTGGCAGCCAAAAAGATCGGATACCTGGAGGCTACCGGCATTCCGGGGATCGCGGCCATGGATGTGTGCATGCCCATCGTCGGGCGCGCCTGTCGGCCGGATACCATGATCTATTCCTTTGCCATCGGCCTGATCATGTGCATCGTCACCTCAGTGGGGGTGCCGCTGGTCATGGGCGTGTAGGCGAGGACCGCGGGAAAAGGACCCGCCTGATTTTGTATAATAAACGGACAGGAGTATGAATATATGAGCGAGAAAAAGAAAATCATCAACATTGCCGTCATCGCCCACGTTGACGCGGGCAAATCCACCCTGGTGGACGCCTTTCTGAATCAGAGCGGGGTGTTCCGGGAGAACCAGCAGGTGGTGGACTGCGTCATGGACAGCGATGACATCGAGCGGGAGCGGGGGATCACCATCTATTCCAAGAACTGCTCCGTCATGTACGGGGACACCAAGATCAACATCGTGGACACCCCGGGACACGCGGATTTTTCATCGGAGGTTGAGCGGATCATCAAGACGGTGGATACGGTGATCCT
>CACXCQ010000132.1 GCA_902766185.1 uncultured Eubacteriales bacterium | reverse complement strand
CTGCGCGTACTCCGCATCTACAGCCTTTGCCTGAGATGGCGAAGAGAGAAGACGGACGGCGTACCGGAGGATCTCCGGCTCGCTGCCGAAAAGCTGGAATCCCACCGGACCATCTGCTGCCGGGCCGTCTGCTGTGGGGCCGGTTCCTTCAGGAGCAGATTTCCCCGCCGGCGCGCCGGTGCGCAGCAGTTCCCCGGTCTTGCGGTCTCCGTACCACAACCCCTTGGCGCTGACCATTTCCGTGTACGTCAAAGAAGCCCCGGCTTGATAGCAGAGGCTCCGCATGGATCTGTCCGTGATCCCCGCCAGCGGGGCAAGCACGAACGGATATTCAAATGTAAGATTCCCGATCTTTAAGGGGGTCTTTTTCATTTCGGTTTTCGTTCTTCCGTCGCGGCTCGTCAACGGTCCTCAACGGTTCGTCCACGGCCCTCAACGGCCCGCCGATCTACGGCCGGTTCTTCAGTGCCTTTTCTTCAAAGCTGGCCGTTTCCTTACGGATCTCTTCGGAGGAAAGGGGCTTGCGGCGGTTTTTGTTCTTGCGGTAGAGGATCTCAAGGCCCTCCAGCGTCAGGAGCTTGTCCACGTAATCGATGCAGTCGATGCCGTTGTCGATGAGGTTTGCCAGACCGCCGGTGGCGATGACGATGGGCTCCTTGTCCGTCTTGCCGTAGGCCTTCAGCTCGTCTTTCATGCGGCGGACGATGAAGTCCACCATGCCCATGTGGCCGTACACCAGTCCGGACTGCATGCTGGTGTTGGTGTTCCTGCAGATGACCTGACCGGGCTCTTCCAGCTCGACTCTCGGCAGCTTCGCCGTCTTTTCAAAGAGGGCGTCCGAGGAGATCTTCAGGCCCGGAGCGATGGTGCCGCCCAGGTACTCGGCGTTTTCCGTCACCGCGCAGAAGGTGGTCGCTGTGCCCAGATCGATGATGATCATGGGGCCGCCGTACTTCTCTACCGCGGCGGCGGCGTTCACGATCCTGTCCGCGCCGACCTGCTTCGGGTTGTCGTATTTGATCACCAGCCCGGTCTTGATCCCGGGGCCGATGACGATGGCCTTGCGGCGGAAATACTTGGTGGACAGGTGCTGCAGCGTGTAAAGGATCGACGGTACGACGGTGGCGATGATCACATCGGTGATGTCCGTGATCTTCAGTCCTTCGTAGCTGAACAGCTGATTGATGATCATGCCGTATTCATCGGCGCTCTTGCGGTTGTCCGTTTCCAGACGCCAGTTGGTGACCAGCTTTCCCTCGTCGAATACGCCCAGTACGATATTGGTGTTGCCTACATCAAATGCCAGTAACATGTTCTTTCCTCCTGCTTTCCTGCTGCGCTTGCCCGCGCAGTCAGGTTACATCTGCGGTTGTTAAAGTCCGTTCCGTCGCTGCGGTGCCTCACTGCGGATATCCGTCAGCACAGCCGGTCAGCCCGGAAACGAACGGGAGCGGCTTTTCAAAAAGCCGCTCCCATTGTAACACATATATCCAATTTCCAAAATACTTTCCTGTGAGACTTAGTTAAATGTCATCAGCGTATCGCCGGAGTTGACGGATGCGCCCTTGGCGACCGGGATGGAGGCTACCGTGCCGTCTGCCGGAGCGGTGATCTCGTTCTCCATCTTCATGGCTTCCAGAATCAGGACGACCTGTCCTGCGGTAACGGCTGCGCCCTCAGCTACCTTCACGTCCAGAACGGTTCCGGGCATGGGAGCAGTCAGTGTCGCGCCGCCGCCGGCAGCGGGTGCTGCCTTCGGAGCTGCTGCAGGAGCCGGAGCTGCTGCGGGTGCAGGTGCTGCTGCGGGAGCCGGTGCTGCCGCCGGTGCAGGAGCCGCTGCGGGAGCTGCAGAAGGAGCTCCGCCTGCTTCTTCGACTTCAACTGCGTAAGTTGTTCCATTCACGGTGATGTTGTATTTTTTCATTTCGATCATTCCTTTCGTTGGTTTCAGATCAGTTGTTGCTTTCCTTGTTATCCTTCGTTATCTCTTCCTGGTTTCCATTCTCGCCAGAATGCCCGCCGTTTCCCAATCGGTCTGGTGACCGGACAATCTTGTGATCTTTCGTACGACCAGGTTGTCTGCATTGCCGCCTTCATAGGCCGCAATGGCTGCCGCGATAACGGCGATCAGGCTGTCATCAGCCGCGGCCGGCTCTGCCTTTGCGGGAGCTGCCGGTGCAGGCGCTGCTGCCGGGGCTGCCGCGGGAGCTTCCTTCTTCGTCGCTCCCAGGACCTTACCCATGATGACGATGAAGATCCAGATCAGGATCAGGATCGTGAAGGTAATGCCCAGGCCCATGATCATGGTGACCGTAGAGCCCAGCATCCTCTCTCCGAAGGAAAGCGAATGTATCGTTTCCGGATTGGAGAAAAGATCCATTAAACTTTGTTCTTGCATCTATGTCACCTCCTAGAGCGGAATGTTGCCGTGCTTCTTCGCAGGCAGCAGTTCTCTCTTCGTCGCCAGCATGTCGTATGCGCTGATGATCCGTTTACGGGCGGTAGCCGGTTCGATAACGTCGTCTACATAGCCCAGGCTGGCTGCATAATACGGATTGTTGAACTGATCTTCGTACTCTGCGATGCGCTCTGCTCTGAGTTTTTCCGGATCGTCGGAAGCCTTGATCTCCTTACGTACGGAGGAGATGATGTTCACCGCGCCGGATGCGCCCATGACGGCGATCTGTGCGGAAGGCCATGCCAGCACCATGTCGGAGCCCAGCTCCTTATTGCACATTCCGATGTAAGCGCCGCCGTATGCCTTTCTCAGGATCATGGTGACCTTCGGAACGGTGGCTTCGCAATATGCGTACAGGATCTTCGCGCCGTGTCTGATGATGCCGCCGTACTCCTGGTTGGTTCCCGGCAGGAAGCCCGGAACGTCCTCGATGGTCAGCAGCGGAATATTGAATGCGTCGCAGCGCCGGATGAATCTCGCCGCCTTGTCGGACGCGTTGATGTCGAGGCAGCCCGCCTGGAACTTAGGCTGGTTCGCGATAACGCCGACAGTCTCGCCGTCCATTCTGATGAAGCACGTAACGATATTCTTCGCGAACATCGGCATGATGTCGAAATACTTTTCGTCGTCTGCGATCTTCTTGATGATGTCGTATACGTTGTATGCCTTGTTAGGGTTCTCAGGAATAATGTCGTTGAATTCCGGGATCAGTCTGTTAGGACTGTCGCTTGTCGGATAAGTCGGCACTACT
>CACXCQ010000131.1 GCA_902766185.1 uncultured Eubacteriales bacterium | reverse complement strand
GTCGTTCCGATCTTCTTGTATCCGCCGGATTTCTTCGTGCTGCGATAGATCTGATACTTCTGCGCTCCGTACGCCTTTTTGTACCGGAGGGTCACTTTTTTGGACCCCGCCTTTACCTTCAGCGATGTGGGCGGCAGAAGCTCCTCAACATAGAAGGTCACGTATGCCGCAGGCACATCCCATTCATCCCAGTCCTCGACAAAAGAGCCGTCCGAATAACATGGGATAGCCCATGCCCAGAGCTCATATCTGCCTTCGTCCAGATCCGCGAGGCTTTTGTATCCGTCATAATCGTTATAACTGTCTACATCGACGATATCATCGCCATCGAAATCAAGGACGATGTTATCGCGCTCATCAAACACAGCGCATCCCGGTATCGTGTAGTACGATTCCCAGGTGTCAAAGCAGGTCACGCTGACCCACATGTCCTCGATGTAGCCACTTCCGTAGTAGAATGTTTGCCCGGGTTTTGGTGAATTGATCCCGATCCATTCCTCACTGGAATCCCATACTGTGCACGGTGATAACGAATCCTTTTCTTTTTCGTATGCCCTCATCATCTGTTCTCTGAGCCCTTCAGATGATGAATCTGTTGAAAGCTGATGTTCCACACCCGGTGTCTGGGTACTGACATCCTTCTTCTCCTGCTGACTGTCCGCAAACGCGAGCGCCGAGGACATACCCATTGCCAGGATAATGGCAGCAAACAATACTGAGATCCTGACTCTCATATTCTCCTCCTTCAGCACCATGACCGCTTCAGTGGTAAAGAGCCGCTGCGCAAAATGCGCAGCGGCTCCTGCTTGTGTGCTTCCATCATTGAATAATCAGAAGTAGGTTGTCGCAGAACTCGATGTCCTGCCTTTGCTCATGGAATCAGCTTAGAGCTGGGGTCCCTTGAACTTCAGTTTCTTCTGCTTGATGAACTTGCCGTCGCCGGATTCGCCAACATAGTCCTTGCCGTCGAAGAGCAGCTTGCCTCTGTTGTAAACTGCTGCCGGATAGCCCTTGAACTCTGCGGTCTCCCAAATGGTGTGATCCAGAGCGCCGTGCTGGTTCTCAGCATTCTTGACGACGAACTTCTTCTTCGGGTCGTAGACCACGATGTCAGCATCCAGGCCGACCTCGATGGCGCCCTTGCAGTAGTCGATGCCGAACAGCTTCGCCGGGTTGGCTGCAGAGATCTCGACTGCCTTGTTGAAGCTGATCCTTCCCTTGTTAGCCTCGGAGAGGATGTAGGGATACATGTTCTCAATGCCTGCGCAGCCATTCGGAATGGTGGTGAAGTTGCCAGGAGTCTTGCCGTCCTTCTGGGTGATTCCCCAATCCTTCTCGGACTGCAGGAACGGGCAGTGGTCGGTAGCCAGCGTGTCAACCGCACCGGTCTTGATACCGTTCCACAGAGCGTCCATGGATTCCTTGCCCTTCATCGGAGGCGAGCAGACGAAGTCGCGTGCTCTCAGACCCAGTTTCGGAATGCCATTCTTGTAGACATCCTTGGTGAAGTACAGGTACTGCGGGCATGTCTCTGCGAAGATGGGATATCCCTCAGCCTTTGCAGCTGCAACAGCCTCAACACCCTGCTTGTTGTCCAGATGTACGATGTACAGCGGAGCGCCAGCCATCTTGGCCAGGTTGATCGCTCTCACGTCCGCCTCACCGGCGACCGCTTCGTTCTTGGACATGTAGTGCCACCATGCATCGGTCTTGCCTTCTGCCAGATACTTCTTGATCAGAGCGTTGTTCACGTCTCTGTTCTCCGCGTGTACACCGACCAGCGCGCCGATCTTGGCCGCGTGCTGCAGTGTCTCGAAGAACTGACCATCGTCTACGCCGAAATCATAAACCATGAAGACCTTGAACGTAGCAACGCCCATCTTCATGCAGGTATCCATGGAAGCCAGCATTTCCGGAGTGGTAACATCGCCAACGCCGATGTGATAGGAATAGTCACAGGCCGGGCCGTCCTTCTTGCAGATGTCATCTCTTCTCTTCAGTGCCGCGTCCATCGTCTCGCCGACGCCCTGCAGTACGAAGTCAAATACTGTAGTGGTTCCGCCGCAGGCAGCCGCTCTCGTTCCGGTGAAGTAGTCATCCGTTGCGATGGTGCCGCCGAAAGGCATGGCCAGATGGGTATGTCCGTCAATAGCGCCGGGCAGGATCAGTTTGCCCTTGGCATCAACGACTTCCGTCTTCTTGTCCGGCTTCAGGTTTGCGCCGATCGCGCTGATCTTGCCGTTGGTGACAGCGACGTCCGCCTTAAAAGTCGACTTTGCGGTGACGACTGTACCGCCCTTGAATAATAAATCCATAACTAATGCCTCCTTTTCCAATAAACAGGAGCCCTGTTTGACCAAGGCTCCTGTTGTGTATATAAAGTTTTGTTCAGACTTTATACGATTTGTTGAGCCTCATATTATCATGCTAGCTCTGTGTCGGGCACGCAGTTTAGCCTCTCTGTGTGAAAGCTTCGTGCTCTTCCTCGGTAACGAAGGAGTTGCCCGCCATGCTGGTCTTCATCAGGATGATGTAAACGACGAACGCTACGACGAAGGACCATACATAGTTGATGGAGTTGACGAATGTGAAGAATCCGCCGGATGCTCCGAAGTAAGTCAGCAGCGGGAAGATAAATGCTACGACCCATGCGATAACCGCAGCCCAGTTCCAGCCGCCGGAGTACCAGTACTTGCCTTCTTTGCCCTGGAACAGGGACATGATGTCGATTCTCTTCTGCTTGACCACGAAGTAGTCCGCGATGAAGATCGCAGCGATCGGGGCCAGAATCGTGCCGTACGCATTCATCCAGGTGAAGTACGCTGCACCAGAACCATAGATCCACCATGCCTGCAGTACGAAGAACGCGAACAGGATAGTGATGATAACACCCATCTTGTAGGAGATCTTCTTCGGGTTGATGTTGGAGATTCCGTTTGCCGGAGCAACAACGTTAGCAGCTACGCAGGTAGTAACTGTCGCAGCTACAGTACCCAGAGCAGCGATCAGAACGACGATCGGGTTGTTCAGGTGATACAGAACACCAGTCGGGTCGAACATAGCTTCGCCGAATGCCATCTTCGTTGCCTGTGCATAGTACGCACCAACGAATGCGCAGAATGCCATCGGAAGCGGCATGCCGTAGAGCTGTCCGAGGAACTGATCTTTCTGAGATCTCGCATACCGGGAGAAGTCCGGAATATTCAGAGCCATCGTAGCCCAGAATGCGATGTTGCCCATCAGGCCGGAGAGATAAACGAGTGCGAATCCGCCGCTTGCTTCGATCAGAGCGGGGTCATTGCCCTGGCTCATGACCGCCCAGAAGCCGGTTCCATCGGGAACGATGGTTGCGGACCAGATCAGCAGTGCGATCATGATGATGATCAGGATCGGGCCACCCAGGTTCTGGATGAACTTGATTCTGTCCATGCCGTTGTAAGCAACCCAGCCGACGAACAGCATGAAGATGATGTAGCCGATGAACTGTCCAGCCTGTACAGTCTGGATGCCGCCCCAGGAGGGAAGACCCATCATCCAGTCAGGATTAGCGAATGCCTTGACGAATACGCCGATGATCGCCGCGACAGCGCCGCCGCCGACCCACGCCTGTACGGAACACCATCCGCAGGCGGTCAGCGCTCTCAGCAGTGCCGGGATCTGTGCGCCGATCGTTCCAAATGTCAGTCTTGCGAACAGCGGGAACGGAATACCGTATTTGGTACCGATCTGCGAGTTCAACTGGATCGG
>CACXCQ010000130.1 GCA_902766185.1 uncultured Eubacteriales bacterium | reverse complement strand
TCTTCCAGGAGATACTTCTTCAGTGTGCGATGCGTCTGCTCCCGGTCCCAGGGACACCCATCGGGAGCACGCAGGCGCGAGATGATCTCCACAAAATCATCGAAGGAGTATTTCTCATCCGCGGCGAGATCGAATCTCTTCTGCATGGCGGCGAGATCGAATCGTTTCTGACCGGCGGCATGATCGACCAGCTCCGGATCCACGATACCGATATCGGCGACGATGATTCTGCCGCAGTATTCCCCGGCGAAATCTTGAAGGTGAACTGTCTTTTTCGCATGGAACGTAATGGTCACATCCGCCCGGACGCACCGTGGATCGAGTTCCGTTTCTTCCGTCAGGTCGCCGCCCATTCCGGAGGGGATATCCAGAGCGAATACCCTAGCTCCGTTTCCACGGGCATATGCGATCTGTTCCGCCGCCAGCGCACCCCGCTCGCGAAGCTTCCCGTGAAAACCTGTTCCATAAATGGCATCCACGATCACGTCCGGGTCCCTAAAGGGCGCATCGCTATTAGACGATGCCGGGGCGCCTGTCTGCATTTCCGAGCCAGCCCCTCGGTTTTCCGGGCAGGCCTGGTTTTCCACACCGTCCGCCTGTGGACCCGCGCCTATCCCCAGCAGGTCCCGCACCGGGATCTCCAGCTTTTGCGCGATCTGATAATTGGCGATGGCGTCCGGCGTCGTGGGCTCGCCGTCCACCAGGATCAGCTCCACCTGCCAGCCCCGCTGGTGCAGCAGCCGGGCCACCACGAAACCATCGCCGCCGTTATTGCCCTTGCCGCAGTAGACCCGGGCGCGGATCGGCCGCTCCATCATGTAGGCGTACCGACCGGGGGCGGCGGGTTCCGGCGCATCCGCAACATACGCAGGTGACGCCGCACCGGCAACCTGCCCAGATTCCGGCGCCCCCGCAACATACGTTGGCGCCGATTCACCCCTTAAACAAGCATCGTTAATAGGCGATGTTATTGTAATTTCAACGATTCTGTTGGCTGCGATGGTGCCGGCGTTCTCCATCATCTGATAGTAGGACAGCCCCGCCGAATCCGTGTTTTGCTCCAGGATCTTCATCCTCGCGCAGCTCACGCTATACTCATTCATGCTTTTTCCTCCACGTTTCCGGCTCACTTCAGCACGCTTCCATCGATCCCGTCATACGCGCTGAGGAAGCCCTTCATCACATCCAGGATCTGCGCGCAGCCCCCCGGTTCATCCGAGGCCATATTCATGGGCAGGATAGGATCGTGGAGGGATTTGCGCAGCAGGCACCACCCTCCCGGGAAGTTGATCCGCACGCCCTCGTAGTTGGGCTCCTCCAAAAGCAGGCCCTTCTCTTTTCCTTCGCCCTCGCTGACATACACCTTCAGATCCTCCAGAATCCGGTCGCCGACCGCGCCGAAATCCTGATCCGTGATGGGGATGCGGATCTCTTTTTCGTCCGCCGGTTCCTGCAGAGACTCGAGCAGGGATTCGATGTGTTTTCCTTCTTTCTTCAAGCGGGCCGCGCGGATCACGATCCTGGTCGCCAGGTACGCCCCGTCATCCAGGAAGTAGTTCTCCTTCAGCGCGGCGTGCCCGGAGGTCTCGATAGCAAGCTGGCAGTCCGTGCCGGCTTCGTTCAGCTCGACGGCCTTGTTGATCACGTTGCGGTAACCGCGGCGGAACCGCAGATGGTGCAGACCGAGTTCATCCTCCAGGAAATCGTGAAGCTGACGGCTGGTGATGCTGTCCGTCACGACGGTCGTTCCGGGATGCTCCTCCGCCACCAGCGCGGCGGCCAGTGCCACGATTCCGTTCCGGGCGATCTCGCGTCCCCTGCTGTCGACCGCTGCCGAACGGTCCACATCCGTGTCGAAGATCAGTCCCAGATCCGACTGGGAGGTAAGCGTCTGCATCGATACGGAGTGCATGGCTTCCTTGTCCTCGGGGTTGGGAGCATGATTCATGAACATGCCATCGGGCTCAAGGAACTGACTGCTGCTGACATCCGCGCCCAAAGGCTGGAGCACCTGCAGCGCATAAAAACCGCCGGAACCGTTTCCTGCGTCAACGGTGATCTTCATGTTCTCCAAAGGATGCTCCCCCATGCCGCAGCCATCGATGATCAGCTGCCGCAGATGCGCGCTGTAGGGTCCCATGATGTCCGCCTTTTCCACTGGGAAAACGATCTCCCCGCTGCGGTGGACGAAGCCCTCCTCGTTGGTCGGTGCTCCCAGGATCTCTTCTGCCTTTTCACGGTGCTCCGCAAAATCCAGGATGTCGGCGATGTCCTTCTTGTCCAGGCCGCCGTCTCTGGTGAAGAATTTGAACCCGTTGCGGTTGAAGGGCAGATGGCTGGCCGTGATCATGATCGTTCCGTCGCACTCGAACTCCGGGAAGAGCGTTCCCATGAACATGGCCGGCGTCGATGCCAGCCCACAGTCCAGCACCCTGCATCCATACGGGCCGAATCCGTGCATGACCCCGTCGGTGAGACTCTGCCCGGTTATTCTGGGGTCTCTTCCCACCGCCAGCTTCAGCTGCTGCGGGGCCTTTCCCAGTTTTCTGCAAAGCCAGGCCGCAAACCCTGCAGCAATGTCCGCCGCCACCTCCGCGGTCAGGTTCGGCATCTGCACCGG
>CACXCQ010000129.1 GCA_902766185.1 uncultured Eubacteriales bacterium | reverse complement strand
CCGGACTGATACTGCCGGATCTTCTCCTCATTCAGATCGAAACCGATCACCCGGATGCCCTTTTTCGCAAAGGCCACCGCGATGGGCATGCCCACATAGCCCAGACCCACCAGAGAAATCGATTCTTCTCCCTTGATGATCTTCTCATATAATTTCATAGGTATTCCTCCTCATCATGACGATATTGCCTTTGTGTACTATTTCAGCCTACCATCCCTGCCCGAAGAAATCAAACTGTTTCTTGCTGAACGCGCTGGGATTGTAGGGAATCATCACCAGATCAGCGTCGTATTCATCGCACAGCTCCAGAATGTCCTTCTCGTGGTACTTCCGCAGATCCACCCCCGTCACCCGGTCGGCGTTCACGCTGAGGAACGGCGCCAGGGCGTCGGAGAAGGACTCCCGGATCATCAGGATGTTCAGATCGTTGTCCGACCGGTGGTTGATGATATCGAACAGCCCGTACTCCTTCCCCAGATAGGTGTTGTAGGTGTTCCGTTCGAAGTCCGCCCGTTTCTCCATGTTTTCCCACAGGTACATGCTGTCCCGGAAGCTTCCTTCCCGGGTATCCTCCTTGCCGTCCTGATTGACGCCCCAGAAGTCGAAATCCGTTTCGAACTTCGGGTCGTAAATGGTGAAGTCGTCCAGTCCGTCGTAGAAGACGCCGGTGCGTCTGCCGATGGAGCCCAGCATATAATTCTCCAGGGTCTCATGGTTCCAGTTCTTCTCGTCGTAGTAATCCTCGTTGATCTCGAATCCGTAGTCTTTGTTGACCCGCTTCATGATCACATCCGCTGCCCAGAAGGCTGTCTGCGGGGTCCAGTGATGGTCCGTATCGAAGAACAGCGAGGTCCAGTCCAGCTTTTGGGCGGCGATCTCGTCTCTCAGATCCAGGGTGTCCACGTCCTTCTCCCGGAGCAGCTTCACCAGCTGGTCCGCGTTCTTGTTGGCCGGCGCGTGGGTCCCCGGGGGCATGTAGCTGTCGTCTTTGATCTTATACGGGATCTGCACGTAGAGCAGCTCGATATCCTTCTCCTTCAGAGCCTTGTCCAGATCCGCCACGTATCCCGCGTATTTGGTCATGTCTCTCTCCGGCAGATTGTACATGATCTGCCCGTTGGAGAGCTTATATACATCCTTGTCCTCATCCCGTACGATGGTCACGCCAAGGAGCCGCTGGAACAGGCCGTTGATGCTGACCCAGTCCGTCTTGTTCATGAAGCTGTCGGTGATCAGGGAATCCAGGGCTGCCTTGGTGTCCTGTACCCCCTCCTGTTCCCGAACCTGATCCATGCCATCCAGCATCCGAAGGGATGTGCCCAGACCGATGAAGAAGATGAGCAGGATAAATATGATCGCCAGGATTTTTTTTTGAGATCGTATTCACTGTCGGTTTTCCCTTCTCCATCAGAAATTGAAATAGATAAACGGATTATAGGTGTTCTTCACGATAAAGGATACCGAGAAGAGGAACAGCAGCACGAGATAGATGATCCCCGCCGCGGTCACCAGCCGGCTGCCCTCGACGCGCTGCACCAGGCTTTTGGGCAGCGGTGTGCAGCCTATACAGGCGATGGCGATGTAAACGGCGTACTGCCGGAAGTACTCCAGAAATCCGTCGTCCGTCAGCGGCATGCCGCCTGCGCAGAACATGTTCTGGAAGTAGTCGATGGCCTGCCCGATGCTCTCCGCCCGGAACAGCACCCAGCCGCAGACCACGAAGAACATGGTGTAAACGTGCTTCAGCAGATGCCTGCGCCCTTCTTTATCGTTGATGTCATATCCCGAGTATTTCTCAAAGATCAGCAGGCAGAAATACATCAGTCCCCAGCAGATGAAGGTCCAGTTGGCGCCGTGCCAGATGCCGGTGCACAGCCATACCATGAAGATGTTGAAGACGTGCCTGCCTTTGCTCTTCGTCCGGTTGCCGCCCAGGGGGATGTACAGATAATCCCTGAACCATGTCCCCAGAGACATGTGCCACCGGCGCCAGAACTCCGTGGCCGATTTCGAGATATACGGATAGTTGAAGTTCTCCTGGAAGTGGAACCCGAACATCCGCCCAAGTCCGATGGCCATATCCGAGTATCCGCTGAAATCGAAGTAGATCTGGAAGGTATAGGCAATAGCCCCCAGCCAGGCCATGAGCACCGAGGTCTCGTCCACGCAGGAATAGGCATAGTCCGCCACGATGGCCATGTTGTTCGCGATCAGCACCTTCTTGCCCAGCCCGATGATGAACCGGACGACCCCCTGCGAGAAGTCATCGAAGGACTCTTTGCGCTCCATGATCTGCTGATCGATGGTGTTGTAGCGCACGATGGGGCCAGTGATGAGCTGCGGGAAAAACGCGATGTAGAGGCCTACGTTGATCAGGTTCCTCTGCACCCGGCCGTCTCCCCTGTACACGTCCACCAGATAGGAGATGGACTGGAAGGTGAAGAAGGAAATGCCGATGGGCAGTTCGATCACCGGTATCGTCAGGGATTCCCATCCGAACAGCAGCTGCAGGTTCTCCAGGGTGAACATCAGATACTTGAACACGAAAATGATGGACAGATTGCATAGAATACCTGCCGCGAGCACGGCTCTGGCCCTGGCCGGCGTTTCGGCAAAGGCCCCGATCAGGTTCCCCACGAGCCAGTTCACCAGGATGGATCCCATCATGACCAGCACGAAGGTGGGCTCTCCCCAGGCATAGAAAAACAGGCTCATCAGGAAGAGGAAAAGGTTCTGCAGCTTTCTGCTCTTCCGGAGGAACACGTAGTATATGAAGATCACAAACGGAAGGAAAAAGAAAATGAATATGTTGCTGGAAAAAAGCATTAGTAATTTCTCTCCTTCAGCGCCTCACAGATCCTGCGGGAATTCTGTGTGTCAAGGTATTGGTAGTGGCTTTCTCTTCTCTTCGCCCACTCCTCATCCAGGGCGAAGTTCCGGCTGGCCGAATCCTCGATGAGATCCAGCAGCTGTTCGTGGGTGACGGCCCGTCTTCCCGGGCTGTCCTTCTCCAGGTCGATATAGCTTCCCCAGGTGTCCAGATAATCCTGCAGATCGTACTGGTAGAAGATGATGGGCTTGCCCATGTAATAGACGTCCCAGCATACGGAGGAATAGTCGGTGATCAGAAGCTTCGCCCGCATCATCAGATCATCCAGCGCGTACTTGCCGTAGGGAATGATCCTGACCCGGTCGTCGGACACGGTGAAGGCGTCCACGTGCTCCCCGATGGAGGGATGCAGGTAGAAGTTCGCCGTCATGTCCTTTTCCTTCAGCAGCTCGATGAACCGTGGCGAATTGATCAGGTCCATATACCGGCGGTAATAGTCGCTGGCGGTGAACACCTCCCGCTCCACGCCGAAGAGCCAGCTTCTGTGGGTGGGCATGATCAGGATCTCGTTGTATTCGTCCGAGCAGTCCTTCAGGGCGTCGAACCGGGCGTAGCCCGTCACCACGGCGGCGTGCCGCTTGTATCCCAGTTCCCGGACCACCAGTTCCTTCTCCATTTCCGAAGTCACGGTGGTCATCACGGAGTTCATGTTCTTCGCCATGAAGCTCTGGTTCAGCTTCTTGAGGGCCAGCACGCCGTGTCCCAGGAAAACGTGCTTCTTGCGGTTCACCGTGGGGGCGATGAGGCTCTTGTCGTACTGCCAGATATAGGCGTGGGCCTTGGAATCGGAGCTGACCAGGAGCCTGCAGGCCAGCAGGCAGATCATGTGCTTGATGCTCAGATAATCCACCAGATGATCCTCGTAGGCGGCCAGCTTCTTGCGGTCCACGGAATCCTTCTTAATGACGTAGTAGATCTTCCTGCCCAGAAAAGCCTCCATGTTGTTTTCCATGCAGTAGCGGAAGAAATGATATCCGTTGTCCTGGGCCTTCTCACATCGCTTCTCGTAGACGAGAATGATCTTCTGGCCATCGTACTGTTCCCGGTGTTTTTTGTACCGGTTCAGAGCGATCCACTCCTTCAGGCGGACGCTCATATTGTCGTCGTCGGTCTTCTCCCGGAACCGCAGTCCCAGATACCCTCCCCTTGCCATATAGGGGAACAGGATGTACCCGTCGTCCCGGACGAAGGAGTTCGGCTTGAAGACGAACTGGAACCGGCTGCGCTTGATCAGCGGCATCACCACGCGGGCGGCAAAGAGCTTCCCGTCCTTCTCGTAGACTGCCCTCACCTGCCAGTGGGTAGTGCGGAAGGGGAACTTCCTGACGTCGATCCTGCAGGTCATCTCCTGGTAGATCCCCTTGCGGGTGATGGAGTCCGGCTGGATCAGGTAGTTCTCCCGGTCGGCTTCGATCTTATAGGCGTAGCCGATCAGCATGCACTTCCAGTCATAATCCCCCATGGGGCATCTGACCACGATCTTCATCATATGCTTGTCGAAGGTCACAGAACCGTATCTGGCGAAGATGACGGCATCGGACACATCGTCGTATCTCTCGTAATTCATGTGGACAAGTCCTCTCTTACCTGTATTTTCTCTCGACATCCTCAAGAACGGCCTTGTAAACCCGTTCGCAGTTTCTCCGGTCTGTGTAGGCGAAGAAGTTCTCCACCTTTTCCACATAGTCCTCTCTCATCTGAGCGCCGTTCTCCATGTAATGGATCAGCTCGTCAACGGTCTGCTCCACCGTATTGGTGATGGGTCCGAACCCGTCCTCCCGGTAGGTGAAGTATCCCTTGCCCCAGGTGTGGTTCTTATAGAACGTATCCTCGTCGAACTGGGAGTAGATGACCGGTTTCTTCAGGAAGGCGAAGTCGAAGGCCACGCTGGAATAGTCGGTGACCATGATGGCGCTCTCCCGGAACACCTTCTGGTAATCCGCCACGCCGTTTCCCACGGTGATGCGGCGGCTGGAGGTGAAGTCCGCCAGCTGGGCCTCGAAGGCCGGATGCAGGTAGAAGCACCCTTCGTACCCGTACTTTTCCATGGCATTGAGCAGCCGTTCGTCGTGGATCAGGGAATCGTAGAAGATGAAATAATCCGTATCCCGGAAACTCCTGACATATTCCCTCTCGGAGGAACGGTTCTGCACCTCTCCCTGGATGTTCTTTCTCCAGGTGGGAAGGATGGCGATCTTCTTCTCCTTCTCATCGTACAGATTGTCGAACCGCGGCAGTCCCGTCAGCCGGACCTCCTGCTCCGTATAATCGTAATCTCCGCTGAGTATCCCCTCGTATTCCGGACGGCAGGTGGCCACCAGCACCTTGATGTTCTTGTTGAGCCGGTGGATCCATCCGCTCTGGTCGTTGTGAGACACGCCGTGCCGCAGATAGACAAAGTCGAAATTATAGAAATCCCGGTAGAAGTGACCGCTCTTTCCCAGCGCGTTGGTAGCCAGGTCGTTGGCCGCGGCGCACATGATGATCTGGGCCTGCAGGAACTTGACCTTGTGCTTCACGCTGCCGTACTTCAGCACCTTGCCCACCTTGCGCAGCCGCTCGTAGTCCGGGCTCTCCTTCTTGATCAGGAAGTAGACGCTGTTCTTCTTCACCGCGTCCGTGGTCTGCAGATAACGGAACATGTGCTCTCCGTTGTCCTTGGCGACATGAGGCCGGTCCGCAAGGATCCAGATGGGCTTGCGCACGAAGAGCCTGTCCAGATGATAGAGCATCCGGTAGGCGGCTACGGCGTATTTCTTTCTGGAGATCAGCGCCTTCAGAAACTCGATCTCATTCTTGCGGTAACGCTTCGCCGTGTGCTCGTGCATGGCGAAATTGCCGTTGCGGTAGGTCACGATGATCCCGTTCCGGCTGAAATAGGAAAAGGCCGCCTTGTTCACCAGCCCGGCGTAGTTGCCGAACCGGGGGATCAGCTGGAATGCCCGGCCGCTGGGATCCTCGATGAAGAACATGTAGGTCTGCCCTGTCTTCACCGGCATAGTGACTTCGAACCGTCTTCCCTCGTAGAAGCATTCGTTGTCCAGCCCCACCTTGTTCAGCGGTGAGAAGGGAATCAGCGGGATATCCTTGCGCTTGCCCTTGGAGGAGATGATGTAGATCGTGTACTGATCTCCCAAAAGGTGCATCTCGGTCCTTCCGCGGAAGGTGATCTTTCCCTCGTGGATCTCGATGATATCGATCTTGAAGAAACGGTTCTTCAGGTAGCAGATATGGGTGTCCCCGAAGTGGATCTGTCCGTTGTCCTCCATCGTGCACTCCGGCAGGACGGGACGGTCGTACTTCATGTTCATGAAACACATCTTGTAGTGGAACGGCATCTGCTGTTTGGTGATGATGTTCTCGTCATCGATGAAAGGAAGCAGCTGCTTCACCGGCTCGCCCGGCCGGTGGGCCTCAAGCTGCATGCGAAAGAGGTTCAGCATGATGAGCTGGAGGAAGTCCTCCACGCAACCGTGCTTCTCCATGCAAAAGCTGGCCAGTCCCTTCAGGACATCCGGCTTGATGGAGAAATCAAAGAACGCCGGGTGATTGTGGTACAGCGAGATCACCTCATAGTGAAGCACGGTATACCCGCAGTCCTCCAGCATGGCCTTCCACGCCACGCCGCTTGCGGTCAGATCATCGGCCAGAAGATCCACGACGGGTTCGTGCAGAAGTCCGCGCGCGATCATGATCCCCCTGGGATAGAGGGTCACGTCCGGCTCGGTAAAGATGGATATCCTCTGCGCGTCCTCAACGAAGGCTTCATCGTCCTCCGGAGCCTGGTAGAAGAACACTCCGCCGGAGGAGCCGGCCAGCTCCGTCAGCAGCTTGTTCAGGTATTCGCCATTGATCACATCGCCCGCTTCGATCACGGTGACGAAGTCGCCCCGCACCGCTTCCTCGAGTCCCGAAAAGGCAGTGACCTCGAAGGCCACGTCCTTCAGGAATCCGGCGCACCGATCCGCCGTCTCTCCATCCTCCTCCGGTATGGCGATGATGAGCTGTAGCCGCGGATCGGCCCCGTGGGTCTGACGGGTGCTCTTCAGCGTCTGCTGGATATAGTCCTGAAAGGAAAGCTTAGCGGGATCGCTTTTGATGATCACGCTGAGAACCGGTTTTTCCTTTGGGTTTTCAGGGGTTACAGGGTTTCCCATAGATTTCGTTCTCCTCGATCTGTCAAATCAAATTTTATCCAAAAATTATACCATATCCGCCCGCGCAGCGTCAATTTGCGGCGGCTCTGCGGATCATGTCCAGCATGTTCAGCACAGCGTATATGCGGTTGAACTGCCGAAAGCCCGTATCCCATACGGTCTTCCTGCACACGGTGCCCTCTTCTGTTGCCAGAGCGTAGCAGATTGTGCCCACGGGCTTATCCTCCGTTCCTCCGTCCGGACCGGCGATGCCGGTGACGGAAATACCGATGTCGCTTCCGCTGACCCGGCGCGCGCCCTCAGCCATCTCCCTGGCCGTCTCTTCGCTTACGGCGCCGAATTCCTTCAGTGTCTCTTCGCGTACCCCGAGTTCCTCCATCTTCGCCTGGTTGGAGTAGGTCACCAGGCTACGGTCGAAGACCGCGGATATTCCAGGGACCTCCGTCAGCTTCGCCGCGAACATGCCTCCTGTGCAGGACTCCGCGGCAGAAATGGTCAACCCCTTTTCCATGAGCTTCCGGCCCACCACCTGGACCAGTTCCTCATCGTTTTCGCTGTAGATGTATTCTCCGATCCTCTCCCGGACCTTTGCGATCATCTCCTCCACCGCGTCCTCCGCATCCCTGCGGTCCGCCCGCTTGGACGCGATGCGCAAGGTGCACTCTCCTGTCTTTGCGTAGGTGGCGATGGTCGGATCCGTCTGCCCGTCGATGAGGTCAAGAAGCGCCGTCTCCAGAGAAGACTCGCCGATGCCGAAGGTCCGCAGGATGCGGGCATGCAGCACCGAAGCTCCGCCGCATCGCTGTGCGATCAGCTCCTGCAGGATGGGCTCCAGCTTCTCCCGGTACAGCCAGGTCATCTCCCGGGGCGGCCCGGGCAGGCAGCATACCGTCTTGCTCCCGGAAGGATCGGAAAGCACGAATCCCGGAGCACTGCCCACTTCATTGAACAGCATGCGGGATCGGGAAGGCAGAAGCGCCTGCTTGCGGTTGTTGTCCGTCATCTTCCGGCCACGCTTTTCGTAGCGCTCATAGAGGATCCTGAGCCAGTCTTCGTTCATCTCCAGATGATCCTCCAGCGCCTGACAGACCACTTCCTTGGTCATATCGTCCTGGGTAGGTCCCAGCCCTCCGGTGGTGATCACCAGGTCGGAGTCCTTCAGGGACACCTCAAGCGCATGGGTGAGCCGTCCGGGATTGTCCCCCACCGTATGGTGGTAGAGCACGTCACAGCCCAGCTCGTTCAGCCTCTGGGAAAGCCATACCGTATTGGTATTGGTGATCTCCCCCATGAGGATCTCCGTGCCCACGCTGATGATGGACGCCCGAAGGCTTTCGGGTCTTTCCTCCTTCACTGGGAAAACACCTCCCTGTTCTTGATGATGTATTCCGCGCCGGATACGATGGTCATCACCAGGGCTGCCCACAGGACGATCTGATCCAGCGGGAATCCGCCGAAGTAGACGGAACAGGGCCAGTTCTGCAGGAGGAGCAACGGGATCGCCACCATCTGCAGCACCGTCTTGATCTTGCCGCTCCATCCGGCGGCGATGACGATGCCCTCAGCAGCAGCCACCTGCCGCATGCCGGTGATGATGAACTCCCTGCCCAGGATCACGATGGCCATCCAGGCCGGCATGTCCCCAAGCTCCACCAGACACAGGAACGCGGACATGGTCAGCAGCTTGTCCGCCAGAGGATCCATCAACTTCCCGAAGTTGGTCACCAGATTGTATTTCCGGGCGATCTTCCCGTCCAGCATATCGGTGAAAGCTGCCGCGATGAAGATCACGGTGG
>CACXCQ010000128.1 GCA_902766185.1 uncultured Eubacteriales bacterium | reverse complement strand
GGATCTCGTCGTCGAAGCAGAAGTTGAACGCCTTCTGGGGCTCGCAACGGGAGTACAGCCAGATGATGATCTCCGGCTCGTAAAGCTTCAGCAGGGTCTCCGGCGTCAGGTTCAGGCCGGAGGAACCGGACATCTTGCCCGTGGTTCCCTTGATGCCGATGAACTCGTAGCCGACGAAGACCGGCGCTTCGTGTCCGTAGATCTCCTTGCAGATGACCTTGCTGGTCTCGTAGGAGCCGCCGGGGCTTGCGTGGTCCTTGCCGCCGGGCTCGAAGTCAACGCCCTCGTACATCCAGCGCATGGGCCAGTCCACCTTCCAGGCCAGCTTGCAGTTGAAGTCCTTCGTGAAGTCGAAGGTCCCCTTGTGCCCGCACTCGCACTCATATTCCGCCACCGTGCAGTCCTCGTTGATGGAGGTGATCTTCGTGGTGTCCTTGCCGCAGTGGGGGCAGAAGATGCTGACGGGATAGTAGGCTTCTCTCTCTCCCGGCTGGGCTTCCTGAGTACGGAAGCTGTCCAGAATATCGAAGATCTCTCCCCGTTTCTTCAGCGCGGTGATGATGTGCTCCACGTATTTGCCGCTGCGGTACATATCCGCCTGATAGCGGTAGTCCATGGTGATGCCGAACTTGTCGATGGATCTCATGAATTCCTTCTCGAAGTAATCGGCATAGTCCGTTTCCTCGGTATCGAAGGGGTTCGGAACGTCCTTGTAGGGCAGGCCGATGTAGCCTTCGAATTTGTTCTCCTTATCCACCTCGGCTACGTTCACCGGGACCTTGCGGAATCTGTCGTACTCATCCCAGGAGAAGAGAAGGCGGGCTTTCTTGCCTTTGCGCTCCAGGGCCTGGCACACGAACAGTGCCGTCGCGATGTCACGGAAGTTTCCGATGTGGATGGAGCCGGAGGGGCTGATGCCCGCGGCGCACACGTATTCTTCCTTGTTGGGGTTTCTTCTGATAACTTGATCTGCAATTCTATCTGACCAGTGCATGGTTTACCTTATCCTTTCACTTAACATTCCTGTATGTTTCCCCGTTATTTGCTGATCTTCACGATCTTGTAGTTGATAAATCCGTCGGGGATCTCAACGGTAACCTTGTCACCCTTTTTATGACCCAGCAGCGCCTTGCCCACTGCTGACTCCGTTGTGATCTTCCCGTTGAAGGGATCGGATTCAGTGGCGCCGACGATGCTGTACACCTCTTTTTCTTTGCTATCCAGATTCTCCAGTTCTACCTTCAGGCCGATGCCGACGGTGTCGCCCTTGACATCTTCCTCCTGGATGATCTTCGCCTTGCGGATCATGTTCTCCAGATTGAGGATCCTCTCCTCCAGTTCCGCCTGTTCGTTTTTCGCCGAATCGTATTCCGCGTTTTCGGAAATGTCTCCGTAGGAGATCGCTTCCTTAATTCTCGCGGCTACCTCCGCACGCTTCACCGACACCAGTTCCTCGTGCTCGGCGACGATTTTGTCATACCCTTCCTGAGTCAGAATGATTTCTTCGTTCATGATCTCTGCCATGATCCACTCTCCTTTTTTTGTTGATATTTCGTCCGTCCGCCCACCAGTAAAAGCAATAACAAAAATACAGTCACCGCGTGAACAGACACTGACTTAATTGTCTATTATAGAGAATAATCCCGTTTCTGTCAACGTGATAACCCGCGGAAACCGTCCGAATTCAATACTTCCCGGAATCCCCGAGGCTGCTCCTCGCGCTTTACTCCTCCGCTCCTTGAGCTCTACTCCCCGAGGCTGCGCAGCCTGTCTCTGATCGGGGAGAAATCGATCTCACACTTTCCCTCCGATATGCGGACCGGAACCCGGTCATCGAAGGAATAGCGAATGAAGTACTGCCCGCTCTCAAAATCATTCACCAGCACTTCTTTATTATCGATGTCCACGATCCAGTACTCCCTGCACCCGGCGCTGCAGTACTTCTCGAATTTCTGGACCTTATCACGGGGGTGACTGTTCTCCGAAGCCACCTCCAGAACAAAGTCCGGCGCGCCGAAGATCGCCCGCCGCATAAGCTTGCTCTCATCGCACAGGATGACGATGTCCGGCTGGACCATTGTACGGTTATCGCGATCCAGCTGCACATCCACCGGAGACACGAACACCTGACACGTCACGCCGTGCTCCTTCTGACAATCAAAAAACTGCCGCATCAGTTCGCTGATCACCAGCTGATGATAGGTGGTCGGCGCCGCCATGTTGTATACTCTGCCGTTGATCAGTTCGATCCGTTCCTCTTCCGGCCAGGCATAGTAATCCTCGAGAGTATATTCTCCCTCACCCCTGCCTTTGCCCCGGCCCCCATATCTGTCCGGCTCGGTCCGGTGCGTCGACGAAACACCTCTGTATTGCAGCGCCTCCTCCCGGAGATTCTGCTTCTCTGTCTTGATCGGCTCAAAAAACTCCGACAGATCTTCCAGGGTCTTTTTTCGTGGTGCCCTTACCGTCCCTCCGAAGATCTTCTGCACCGTTGAAAGAGGCACGTCGGTCTTCGCTGCGATCTCTTCGTTCGTGTATCCGTACTGGCGTTTCATTTCCAGTATCTCATCCAGCGTCAGCATTCTTCTCTCCCCTTCATTCCAGTCTCCTGCACCTGGCCACCCTCATTATATACCCCCTCCGTCACACCGTCAACCGCAATCGTTCCATAATTATTCCATAATTATTCCATTTCGCACTTCCATTTACAAGTTTCATGTTCCGAACGCCTCATACGGTTCCACCATTGATCTTTATTTCGCGATTCTTGGAACCTGACTTCCACAAACCGCCGTTTTATTCCGTTCAGTGGAACTACTTGAACATTCTCACTATCCCGAGTCAGGTCAAAACAAATCCCGGGGCAGATAACAATCTGCCCCGGGATCGATCAAAGCTTGATATGCTAAATTACTCGACCCTTGGCACGGGCACGCCCTGACAGAACTCCGGCGCAAGCGGCGTGTCGATGTTCGCAAAGGGCGTCGGGCCAAACAATTCTGTTCCCTCAGAGAGCGGATAATTGGCCATATACCTCAGCAGGCCCTGTCCGTAAACATCATTCCTGAACACTTCCTGCAGTTCTTCCCGTTTACCCACTGCGATCTCGCCCAGCAGATACGCGTACTGGATACTGGCCCAGGTCGCCATGCCCTCGTAAACCTGAAGTTCCAGAGGACCATACTTGTTCTTTATCTGCTTCGCGTCCCAATTGAGATACTGCCAGATATGGGTCAGTTCATGCGCCATGGTCAGGATCGTCTTCATTCTCGGCGCTCCGTTTTCAATCATCAGCGTGAATCCGTTCCGATCCTGTATGGCAACGCCTACTACTCTGCTGTCCATGGATGCGGTAGGAATGAATGGCTTGCCGATCTTTCTGTGCAGTTTTCGTGCATTCACCATCTCCACCCGGATACCAACGTTGATGTTGACTCCGAAGAATTCCCGCATGTTCCGTCTGACATCGTCGAAGATCTCCCGGAACTCTTCCGCTGTCTTCACCGAAGTCCTGCTGCAGCTGATGCAGCGGTCGCGGCCGTCCTTAAGAGTTTCGTATTCCACCCCGGTCAGCTCCGCGCCGCAGAAATCGCAGTACCGCACGCCTGGTTTATTGGGGATGTAGTTCTTCTCGATCTCTTCTGCTTTGTTTCTTCCGTCTCTGGCCTGTTTCAGCGCATTGTTCTCAAAGCCGTTCTTCTGCAGATAGGTATGCGTGCTGCCCATGTCGATACCCGCAGGCAGAGAGCCAGTTCCGAAGAGCATGTAATGTCTGTCGCGATAGGGCTTTCTCTTCCCGGTGAGATGACTCTGACTGGGATCCTTTACGGTTCTCGCGCCGTCACCCTCAAAGGATACCGTGTGGATCGGCGGTACAGCCTCTGCCGGTACAGCCTCTGCTGGTACAGTCTCTGGTTCGGTTTCCGCCACAGGTTCTTCGGTTTTCTGCGGTTCGCCCTCGGCCTCCCGATTCGGTTCCGCCGTTTCCTGCTCGGATGCATCAGTCACTTCAACCGCATCTGTCGTTTCCGCAGGCTCTGTCGGTTCCGCCGCTTCTTCCGTCTCTTCCTCAGGCACAGATGCCTCCGCATTCGCCGGCTCTTCCG
>CACXCQ010000127.1 GCA_902766185.1 uncultured Eubacteriales bacterium | reverse complement strand
GGGCTGGTGATCCCTTTATCCTTCGCGGACATGATGCCGGACAGATTGTGCTGCAGGATCGCCGCCACCGCCGTCACCGGAATGGTCTTCTCCTTTCCCGCAAAAGCCGGCACGAGATAGTCCTGGAAGGATACGCCGAACTGCGCCTTGCCGGAGCCTACCATAGCCTCGGCGCCATCATCGGGCGGCTGCACGATCTCCACCTCAAGGCCGGCCTCTTCAAAGAACCCCTTCGCCTGCGCCACGTACACCCCCGTGTGGTTGGTGTTGGGCGTCCAGTCCAGAACGAAGGTGACCTTCTTCAGCCCGCTGTCCGTTCCTTCTCCTTCGGATCCGCCGCACCCCGCCAGGCAAAGGCAGGCCAGCACGGCGCTCAGCGCGATCGCCAGCAATTTCTTTTTCATTATGTCTCTCCTTTCTCTTCTGTCGGTATCAGATGTCCTGCGAAAGCACATCCATGATCTGGCGCTTGTACGCCAGGAATTCCTCCGTCAAGTCGTAGTCCTGCCTTTGGTCTCTGGGCGTTTCGATCCGGATCTCCGAGCGGATGGTGCCGGGCCTTCCGGACAGGATGTACACCCGGTCGGACAGCAGGATGGCTTCGTTGATGTCGTGAGTGATGAATACCGTGGTCAGGCGGATCTGCTCCATGACCTCCAGGTACCACTTGTGGATCTTTCCCTTCGTGATGGTGTCCAGAGCGGAAAACGGCTCGTCCAGCAGGGCCACGTTGTCGGAGAACATCCAGGTACGAAGCAGCGCCGCCCGCTGCCGCATCCCGCCGGAAAGCTGCTTGGGATACAGCTTCTGCGTTCCCTCCAGGCCGAACTGAGCGAAGTGCTCGCCTGCCTTTGCGCGGGCCTCCTGCTTCGGCACGCCCCGGATCAGAAGGGGCAGCGCCACGTTGTCCTGGATGGTCTTATAGGGCAAAAGCAGGTCTTTCTGCAGCATGTAGCTGATGAGGCCGGTCCTGCCCGTGATGTCCTCGCCATCGAGCAGTATCTGTCCGCTGAGGGGCGTATAGATCCCGGAGATGCAGTTGAACAGCGTGGTCTTGCCGCTGCCGGAGACGCCCAGCAGGCTCACCAGTTCGCCCTCCTCCACCGCGATGGAGATGTCCTCGATGATGGTCTTTTCGCCGAAGGCCATGGTAATGTTTCGTGTTTCGAGCTTGGGCATATCCTATCCCACCTTTCTTCGGTCGCTGACCTCTTCCACCCGCTCCCAGGGCATGCAGCGCTTCTGCAGCACGTTCACCAGCCATATCAGAAGCAGGCTGATGATGGAGATCAGGAAGATGACGGCGAACATTTTGTCGTAGGCGAAGGATTTTTTTACCCGGGTCATGTAGACGCCAAGTCCCGCGAATCCGCCCAGCCACTCGGCCAGGACCGCTCCCACCACTGCGTAGGCCACGGTGATCCGAAGGCCGGAGAAGAAGTTGGGCAGGGCTCCGGGGAATTTGATGTGCCGGAAGATCTGCCAGCGGTCGGCCCCCATGGAGCGCATCAGGTTGATGGCGTCCCGGTCCGCGGAACGGAATCCGTCCAGAAGCCCGATGACGATGGGAAAGAACGTGATCAGCACGATGAGCACCACCTTGGGGGTCATGTCGTAGCCGAACCACAGCACCAGTAGAGGCGCGATGGCCACCGCCGGGATGGTCTGGGTCAGAACGATCAGCGGGTACATGGCCTTGTACGCCGGATCCCACCGATCCATGACCACCGCCGCGAAAAAGCCGATGAGGATGCCCGTCACCGTGCCCACCAGGGTCTCGATGAGGGTCACCTTGGAGTGGGACATCAGCAGCGCGAAATCCTTGACGAAGGCCTGCACCGTCTGTTCCGGCGTGGGCAGCATGAAGCTGGGCACGATCTCGAATCTGGACAGGCACTCCCAAAGGAGCAGAATGGCCAGAACCGAAAGCAGCGGATAGATGTTCCCCCGTATCCTGCTCCCCGCCTTCTTATTCGTGGTATTTGCCGATCTTTTTCTCAATGCTCAGTACCTCGCCCTCCGGTCTGTAGCTGATCTTCACATAGGATGCCACCGACGGCGCGCCCGCGCGCACCGCAATGTGCTGGCACTCTTTCACGATGTCCATCAGTTCCTCATAAGGTCCCTCGATGGTGGTCTCAAAAGGCCCAACGTAATAGTTGTACCCCTGCTGCGCGATGTAATCGATGACCTCGTCCACGATCCGGCACAGTTCCTCATCATCGGGTGCCTCGGGCAAAACCTGGATGGCTACACTTGCTTCCATATCTTTCTCCTTTCAATAAAAAACGCCCCGTATCTGCGGGGGCGCACGCGTGATCTTCTTATATCGCTTCCCTTCGCCGGCATTATCCGGATCAGGTAATGAGGGTCATCGGGCACGCCCGAACTCTCAGCTTTCGCTCCCCTGGCTCATATTGTAATGATATGATCTGTCCTGTTCATTCTACCACCGCGCCCCAGGAGACTCAAGAGGTTTCTTTGCGGCCGCGTAAAAGCCCCCTCTGAAGATATGGGCTTTTCAGAGAGGGCTTTGTTAAATTCTTGTGATCTACAACTTACTCCTGTCTTTTTCTTCTGCGGCCGGTGACGATGATGAGAATGGCGCAGGCGGAAAAGATCAGGGCGAGGATGCAGATGGTGATGGGGCTCATATCCCCTGTGGAAGTGCTTCTTCCCGGAGGATTCTTGCCGGTGGTTCCGGGGACAGTAGTTGTAGTGGTCTCATCCGGTTCCGTACTGCCCCGAACGGTCATCGTCTCTTCCGTCGTGGTAGTGGTCTCTTCCGGTTCCGTGCTGCCTCTTACCGTGAAGGTGGTTTCCTCGTATCTGCCGATCTCCATCTTGGGGATGGACATGACCTCGTAGTTCCACTCGTTCTTCCCGATGTCTGTCAGCGGCTGTGGCGCCATGATGAGATACGGATCGATCCTTGTGTATCCGATCGCGTCATCTTTGGCGTCGGTCTGCACGGCCAGATACATGCCGTGCGTTACCTTGCCGAATCTGGCGTAGCCGTTTTCCGATACCACAGAGGTTCCGCTGAGGCCATCCTCCTGGACGATGCTGTGCAGCCTCTTCGCCGCGGTGATGGACTCGCTGACCGTCATGTTGCGGAAGTCTACGTCCGCATCCTTGAAATTATCCGTTAGCGTGTATATTGCTCTGCCGTTCTCCACGCGAAGATCGGCAACCTTATGGATGGTGATCTCCATTCCGCTGATGAGCGTGACCTGATCCTCATTCACATACTTCGTCTCAATGGTGAGAGTGCTGTCTTCCCCTCTGAGCGCAGGCATCGATCCCGTCTGTGCGGCAAACGCCCATGGCGCGCCGACAATCAGAAGCAGCATGATCATACTAATCAAGATAGGTATTCTGTTTTTCCTGCAGATCGTCCTGATCATTCTCTTTCTTCTTTCTCTTCTTAGATCGATATATTGCGAGACCAATACCCAACGCGAGCAATCCCGCAAGGAGGGTAAGAATTGCGAATTTCAGTTCCGACATCTTTTCC
>CACXCQ010000126.1 GCA_902766185.1 uncultured Eubacteriales bacterium | reverse complement strand
TGCCAAACAGTTCCGCTGAGGTGAACCCGTAGAACCGCAGCAGCCAGTCGGCCTGGTAGATGCGGTGCTCCCGCTTCAGGGGCGGGGCGCTTGCGCGGTCGGGCAGGATCGGGGAACTCACCACGGGGATATACGCCGAATAGTAGACACGCTTCATTTTGAATGTGCGGTACAGCTTCTCGCTGGTGGTGAGGATGCTCCGGTCCGTTTCATCCCCCGCACCGATGATCATCTGGGTGGTCTGCCCGGCAGCAGCAAAAGTGCCTTTGCGTTTCCGGTCGACATGAAAGCCGGCACTGGCGCTGGGGCCCGTGATCCGCTCCTCGCCCAGATAGTGCTCCGCGGTGTTCAGCTTCTGCCCCTTGAACATATTGCCCGGTCCCTTCAGGGCGTTGGTCTCGATGAGGGTGTTGGTGATCTGCCGCATGGGGGCGAAGATCTGCCGGGCCTGCTTTTGGGGGGCGAAACGGTGAAGGCTCTCCTCGGAGGGCAGCTCGATGTTCACGCTGAGCCGGTCCGCCACCAGCCCGATCCGGTGCAGGAGCTCCGGGGAAACGCCGGGAATGATCTTGGCGTGGATGTAACCGGCGAACCCGTAGGCTTCGCGAAGCAAAGTTAGGCTTTGCAGGATGCGTTCGGCGGTGAAATCGGGGGACACCTCCACAGCGGAACTGAGGAAGAGGCCCTCGATGTAATTGCGCCGGTAAAACTCGATGGTCAGGGCCGCCAGCTCCTCCGGCTCGAAACTTGCCCGGGGGAAATCGTTGTCCCGGCGGTTCACGCAGTAGGCGCAGTTGTAGACGCAGTTGTTGGTGAACAGCACCTTCAGCAGAGAAACACAGCGCCCGTCCGCTGCCCAGGTGTGACAGATCCCGGACATGTGCGCGCTGCCCATCCGCCCGGCTCCGTGACGGCTGGCGCCGCTGCTGGAACAGGACACATCGTACTTGGCGCTGTCCGCCAGGATCTGCAGTTTTGTCATCAGATTTTCGTTCATCATTGCCTCCGGTGCGCTGACTGACTCATCTGAAGTAATTATACACCAATGAGAACAGGCGTTCAAGAACATATATTCGCCAGTTCCCGAAAAGCATACAGTAAATGATGAAGCGCGCGGAGCAAGCTGGTTTCTATTTTCGCAAAGTGACGGGTGTTTTGTGCCAAGTCACCGACAAAGTGTCGTATAAGTATGGTATAATAATGCAACTGGTTAAAGCAATGCAGGGAAGCGCAGGATCTGACGAAAGAGAGCAACTGGATGAACATACTGATTTCTAACGACGACGGGGTACAGGCACGAGGGCTGCAGGAGCTGGCAAGAGCGCTGCATCAGGATGCGGGAGCATCGATCTACGTCTGCGCGCCGGACGGGCAGAGAAGCGCTTCCGGACACGGCATCACCATGAACGAGCGGATCGAGGTCAGCGAAGTCATCCTGGACAATGTGGAGATCGCCTACCAGACGTCCGGGCTGCCGGCGGACTGCGTGAAGATCGGCATGGAATTCTTTCCCCGGGCGGGGGTCCATATCGACATGATGTTTTCCGGGATCAACCACGGGGGCAATCTGGGGACGGACACCCTGTATTCCGGAACGGTGTCCGCGGCCCTGGAGGGAAGCATCTGCGGAGTGCCCTCGGTGGCCGTTTCGGTGGACAGCCATAAGGCAACGCATTTTGACTACGCCTGCGAGCTGGCGGTGAACGCGGCCCGTGCCCTGGAAAAACAGATCCGGGAGGGCACGGCCAACCATCAGACGGTGCTGAACATCAACGTGCCGGACGTCCCGAAGGATCAGGTCAAGGGCCTGCGCTACACTAGCCTGGGCGAGAGGAAATACACGGAGGAATTCATCTCCATGGAGGATGGTGGAGAGGTGGAGCTTCCCGGCTCGTTCCAGTACGGCGGCACGCCGATCTTCTATCACGACCTGCCGGAGCGCTTCGATGTGATCGCCCACCAGAGCGGTTACGCCACCATCACGCCCATCCACATCGATCTGACGGATTACGACATGATCGATGAGATCAAGACCTGGGGCCTGGGGTGAGCCGCGCAAAGGCTGGCCGGTGCGCCAAGCCCACCCGTGGCGCAGGCGCCGCCAGGAACAGTCAACCAACGGAAAGCATCAGATACATGCAGCACAGGAGGAGAAACAAATGAGTCTGATCAACAGAGAGGATACCGTATTTATCGCCATCGATTATCAGGAAAAACTGATGCCGGTGATGTATGAGAAGGAGGACCTGGAGGAGAAGGTCTGCCGCCTGGCAGAGGGACTGAAGGCTCTGGGCATCCCCCACATCGTGACCCAGCAGTACACGAAGGGCATCGGGGAGACGATCCCGTCCATCGCGGAGGCCATCGGAGAGTTCACGCCCATCGATAAGACCAGCTTCAGCTGCATGGGAAACGAGGAATTCGTCCGCCAGCTGAAGGAGTGCGGGAAGAAGACGGCGGTGATCTGCGGCATCGAAGCACACATCTGCCTGCAGCAGACAGTGCTCCAGCTTTTGGATGAAGGGTATACCGTGTATGTGCCGGCGGACTGCGTTTCCTCCAGAAGCAAACAGGACCGGCACTGGAGCATCGGGCGCATGCGGCAGGCCGGAGCCATCATAACCTCCTATGAAGCAGTGCTTTACGAGCTGCTGCGGGGAGCGAAGGCGCCGGAATTCAAAGCCATTTCAAAGATCGTCAAATAGCGGAGCCGGCGGGGAACCGGAGATCCGAAAAACGTAGAATCATTTCAGCAGATCGCAGGAGGTGAGGGAGAATGAGGAGAGTATTGATCAAAAGAGCCGGAACAGTGTTCCTTGCGTTCGTCATGATGGTGTCCTTCATGCCCATGTGCGGCGAAGCGTTCGTGTTCGCGGCCGGCGGCGACAAGGCATACGTCGAGAAGGTCGTCGAGCTTCCGGACAGCGAGGTGAAGGCCAACAAAGAAGCCGCGCTGGCCAAGGTGAAGGAAGAGCTTGGCGTCATCGAAGGGGACGAGGTCGAGCTCAGCATGGCGGGAGCCGATGGGGAGGCCGCCGGGCAAGCAAAAGCAGCAGAGCCCGCGGTCGAGACTGCACCGGCAAGCCACCCGATAACAGTGGCCGATAAATGGGTCTCCATGACAGACCCGGATAAGACCATGGCAGGCCTCGTAGCCGCAAACAGTGACCCGAAGTCCGAAGACACCCCGAGCTTCGAAGCGCAGGAAGTGCCCGGAGCGGTGTATGTGTCAGCGCCGGACGAGCTGGGAAATGTAGAAGTGCAGGGCACGGACATCTCTGGTACGGGGTACCGCTACGAAGAGATCCTCATCGGAGATGAAGCGGGAGATCCGTACAGCGCTTACATGGTGGCGGAGCTGAATGGCGAGGAGCAGTACGGTTTCTCCAAAACCGTCGATATGAAACAGTTCACAGTAGGATACCACTCGGTCTACGTAATCGTCTCCGATGACTCGGATTCCTGGTATCTGGATGCCAAATACGTTCCGACGCTCATCTACGGCAGCGTGCCCAACCAGCTGAGCAACTACTACACCGGGATCCACAACTTCACGGCCGGCTATTCGGACAGCAGATATTATGAGGCCGGATCCGGCGAGTATCTGGATGTCTTCATGGATTTCAAGAAGAAATCCCAGAGCAACTGGAGCGAAGACGTGTACCTGCTGGAGGACTCCTACACGGGAGCCAGGGTGACCGGCCTGTCGGCGAACACCACCTATCAGTCCAGAATGATGTACGGTAAATTCTTCACCTATAACGGAGAGAACTTCCTCTTCACGGGGCGGCAGAACGGGTACGTCTCCGAGGTGAAGGAATTCAAGACGGCATACACCAAGCCGAAGGTGAAGTCCATCAAGATCTCGAAGGCGAAGCACATCGTGCACAAATACAGGGTGCACTACGCGAACCGCTACTACTACAGAGTCTACCGGAACGGTACCCGCAAGCTGATCAAGGTCGTGCCCCTGTACCACACCTACAAATACCACTACACCAGATTCAAGGTGACGGTGAAGTTCAGGAAAAAGCAGGGCGTGGCCGGAATCGGGATCCGGACCATCCACGGCCTGAACGTCTGGAAGAACGGCGATAAGAAGAAGTATGCCCAGACCTTTACCTGCAGCGGAAACAAGAAGGGCAAGAAGATCTCCGTCTCCGTCCAGTCGGCCCGCAGCAAGGTCTACGGCGGATTGTCCGGAAAGTACAAAAAGAAAGTGAGAGTAAAGAGGTAAACCATGTATATGTTCGACAACCGGATCACCATCGAGAACCGGCCGATCCTGGAGAAGTACCTGAACGGCTACGAGTACAAGACCTCGGGGCTGTCGTTCAGCGCCCAGTACATGTGGCGGGACTGCAACCAGTTCAGCTGGGACATGATGGGCGAGTACATGTGCATTTCCGGGGTCAGCCATCTGGAGCTGGAGGAAGGGATCATCCTGCCGTTTCTGTTCCCGCCCCTCACCTGCACCGGGGAGTACGACCGGCAAAAGCTGAGGGAGACCATTTTCATGGCCAAGGAGCATTTTGAAAAGGCAGGGCAGCCCTTCAGCCTGCGGCTGGTGCCTTTCCATCTGGTGGAGATCATCCGCGAGGCAGTGCCGGAGATAAAGTGGGTGGATGACCGGCCCAACTACGACTATATTTATCTGACCCAGGACCTGATCGATCTCAAAGGCAGGGACTTCCACGGCAAGAAGAACCATCTGAACTACTTCAAGAAGACCTTCGAATACGAGTACGTGGAGCTGACCTCGGACATGGCGGATGAATGCATGCAGTTCATCGCTGAGTTCAACGCCCGCAAGGAAGTGCCGGAGCACGAGATGGAGCTGCTCAAGATGGAAGAGGACGCCATGTGGGATGTGTTCCGGAATCTGGAGGCGGTGGGCTACAGCGCCGGGGCTATCCGCATCGACGGGAAGATCGAGGCGCTTGCCGTCGGCGGACAGCTGGGAGGAAACACCATCACCGAGCACGTGGAGAAAGCCAACGTGAACTTCCGGGGGCTGTATCAGGCCATCAACAATGAGTTCTGCCGCCACGTGGCCTCCCGGGCCAAATACATCAACCGGGAAGAGGACATGGGAATCCCCAACCTGCGCAAGGCCAAACTTTCCTACAGGCCGTGCAAGCTGCTTGAGAAATAC
>CACXCQ010000125.1 GCA_902766185.1 uncultured Eubacteriales bacterium | reverse complement strand
TCATGGAATCCAGCATCTGCGTGACCACCATGAAGTCCCTGCCCGCTTCACGGCAGCGGGCGGCGATCCGCTTCTGCACCGCGGGCAACTCCCAAAGTTCCATGGTGTTGCCCAGGTCTCCCCGGGCGATGACGATCTCGTCGCAGCGCGGGATGAGCTCCTCCAGCCGGTCAACGCCCGCCCTGTTCTCGATCTTCGCCAGAAGCCGGATGTCCTCGCCCCCGGCCGCATCCAGCGCCCGGCGGACCTCGATCAGGTCCTCCCGGCTCCGGACAAAAGGCTGCATCACGGCGGTCACGCCGAACGCCTTCGCTCTCCCGATCTGGTTCCGGTCGGCTTCCGTCATGGCCGGAACGTTGATCGGACAGCCGGGCAGGGCCACGCTCTTTCGCCCAGCCAGAAGTCCTCCGCGGACCACCCGGAGCCAGATGCCCGGTTCCGCCGCCTCACCTTTGCTGCCCGGACGCGCACTCTGCTCCAGTGCCGCACCTTCGCTGCCCGGACGCGCACTCTGCTCCGCCACGTCACCTTTCCAATCCGGCCGCACAGTCCGGCCCGGTTCCGCCGCCGCTCCTTCGCGCGCTGCCTCCGTCCGCAGAAGCAGCTTCCCGTCATCCAGCAGGATCTCCTGTCCGGGCCGGCTCTCTGCCAGCGCCCTTCGCACCTCCTGCGGGAACGGGATGTCGTCCATGCCGATCACTTCCCCATCGCTGAGCCGGATCGGTTCCTTCAGCTTCCCGACGCGAAGCTCGGGTCCCTGCATATCGATCAGCAGCCGGGGCTGCACACCGCAGGCCAGTGCCGCGCCGCGGCAGGTCTCGATCAGCTCCGCTGCATCGTCAAGGGTGGTGTGGGACAGGTTAAGACGAAGGCCATCCATTCCTTCCCGGAACATGGCCTCCAAAACTTCCTTATCGCTGCAGGCGGGACCCATCGTCCCGTAGATCATTACCTTCTTCATTGCCGCACCCTCTCCGGGCCTCCTCACTCGAGTACCCTCGCCCGGGCACTCTCTCCGGGCCTTCTCTCCCGGGTTTCTCACCTCTTCGCCCCGCCGGGCTTCTCACCTCTTCGCCCCGCCGGGCTTCTCACCTCTTCGCCCCGCCGGTCTTCTCGTTCCTTTACCCCGCCGGGCTCCTCACTCCGTCGCGCCGCCAGGCCTTCACCGCTTCAGATATTCCCCGGAAACCGGAAACTCAAAATACGTATCCGGGTAAGGCTCGTCCTTAAGCGTGAAGTGCCACCACTCGCAGTCGATGGGCACAAACCCGTTGCGCACCATCACCTTCTGCAGGGTCATCCGGTTGGCGTACTGCTCCTCCGTCACCGCCCGGCTGTCCGGATGGGACACCTCGCTGAACAGATCGAAGGGGCTTCCCATGTCCAGTTCCTTCCCCGTAGCCATGTCAAGCAAAGTCAGGTCGACCGTGCTCCCTCTGCTGTGGCTGGATCTGCTGGCGATGTATCCCTTCGCGAAGAGCTCCTGCTTTTGCAGGTCCGGGTAGAAATACGGTTTCATGCGGATGTCCTGGTCCTCGATCCCCCAAAGCACGAAATGCCTAACCGCGCATACCGGCCGGTACGCATCGAACACCTTCAGGCGGTACCCCTGCACGTTCATCTCATTGGCCACGGACTTCAGCGCCCGGGCAGCCTCGATGGTCAGCAGCGCCACCGGCTGCTCATACCCGTCGATCCGGTCTCCAATGAAATTGTATGTGGAGTAATACCGTATCTCCTGGATCGCCCCGGGGACATACTCTCCCAGCTGCACAAATCCTGACGGATCCATGGTTCTTTCTTTTTCGTGACCCATTTATTCCTCCAGTTTACTCCTCCAGTACGAACTCCCATGCGCAGCATCCGTCCCGCTCGCTTTCCGTGATGTCCGGGTAGCAGCTGATGCACCGGCATTCGATCCGGTCGTCGATCACCTTCGCGAACTGCGCGTACTCGATCTCCCCGATGGCCTTGCAAGGGTGCCATTCCATGCCTTTGCGGCTCCGCGCCCTCTGGACCCGGCAGTTCAGCGTGCGGTACACCATCGTGTTGCCGTCGTGGTCATAGGATTCGTCGTTCAGGTTCGCGTAGAGCCTGTACCGCATCGCCTTCTCCAGTCCCTCAAGGCCCGCCCGCTCCGGCAGTCCCAGAAACTCCTTGATCCGCTTCGCCTCGATCACCGTAAAGCTCCGCCAGATCTCTTTGTCGCAGTCCATGGCTCCGTCCATTCCCTGCCGCTTTTCCACGGCCTGAAACCACAGCCCGTCGCAGGCCAGCCAGTTCTTCGAATAGATCTCCGCCAGTTCGATCAGTTGTTCCTTGCTCAGTTTTTTCAGTTCCTCGTTCATCCTTGTGCCTCCCTAGTCCAGCTGATCGTATTTCGCCGCGCTCCCTTTGGATTTCTCCACCGGGTATTTGGCATCGTTCTGGTCCATCTTGGCATTGACGATCTCGTCCGCCTCGACCCCCAGCTTATCCAGCATGTTCTGGCAATAGACGATGACGTCCGCCAGTTCCTCCTTCACGTGCTCCGGATCGAAGTCCGTATCGCTCCACTGAAAGCATTCCAGCAGCTCGTTGGCTTCGATGGAAATGGACTTGGCCAGATTCGCCGGCGTGTGGAACTGATCCCAGTCGCGGTCCTCGGTGAATCGTCTGATTCGTTCTATGGTCTCTTTTTTCATGTCGCTCTTCTCTCTCCTTCAGGGCTTCCTTCAAGGCTTCGGGCGGAAGCTGATCAGGCAGCACTCATCGCCCTCCGCGATCTTCTTTTCGATGTCGATCTCAAGTCCGCATTCCGCCGCGATGCCCCGGTCTCCGTCCATGGCGATATCGCAAAGCCAGGCAATTTCCTCATCTGTGCAGCCCTGCTTTTGCCATGCGGCGATCAGCGGGCAATAGTGAAAAGCGACCTGCATGTGATCCTCGCAGATCTCCAGCGGTTCCACCTCCAGCGCCTTGGCGGTATCCTCGTTGATGAAGCACGGGTAAAACTCCTTCAGATTCCGGACATCAGAACAGGCCTCGACCTTCTGTGCGCCGTGAAAATGCCCGCATCTGGTGATTGCCTTCCTGGCGAAATCGTCCCAGTCCAGGCCCTGCTTTCGTGCTTCGTCCATCAGCAGGTACATCCAGGTCGCCCGGTGTTCGATTCCTGCCCGCAGCGCCTTTGCCACCGGATCCTCGGTGAATGCGTGGGGTTCGTTGTGAATGGTAGTCATGATCATCTGCCTTTCTCGT
>CACXCQ010000124.1 GCA_902766185.1 uncultured Eubacteriales bacterium | reverse complement strand
TTTTTGGAATCGTGACCCGCCATGGTCAGGGGGATACGTTCACCTTTCTCGTCTGTACGGAGGATGATGAACTGACCGGGCTTTGCCTTGCGCGCAACCAGAGGAGCTTCAATGACAAGCCACGTCATGGTCTCATTCAACCGTCTTTTACTCAAAATCTTATACATTGAATTCACTCCTTTCTTTAGTTGTTCTCAAACTCTTTCTTCTGCACGAGGAGCTTGGCGTATCTTGCCACCGCAGCCTCCTCTGCCTTTGCGAAGAGTTCATTGGCACGCTCGGGAGCCTTCATGGACAGGGAGTTGTAACGCACCTCACCCATGAGGAAGTCCTTGTATTTCTCTGTCGGAGGAGCACTGTCCACAGACAGCGGATTCTTCTTCTCCAGCACGGCCGCCGGGTTGTATCTCATCAGGTTCCAGTAGCCTGCTCTCACCGCACGCTTCATCTCCAGCATAGCCTTGTTCATGCCGGCCTTGACACCGTGGTTGATGCAGGGCGCGTAAGCGATGATCAGGGAAGGACCGTCGTAAGCTTCCGCCTCGCGGATGGCCTTCAGGGTCTGTGCCGGGTTCGCGCCCATGGCGACCTGCGCCACATAGACGTAGCCGTAAGCCATAGCGATCTGCGCCAGGTTCTTCTTGGTCACTGCCTTACCGGAAGCCGCGAACTGTGCCACGGCGCCGATGGGCGTTGACTTGGAGGACTGACCGCCGGTGTTGGAGTAGACCTCGGTATCGAATACCAGCACGTTCACGTTCTCGCCGGAAGCCAGCACGTGGTCCAGGCCGCCGTAACCGATGTCGTATGCCCAGCCGTCGCCGCCGAACATCCAGATGGATGGCTTGGGCAGCATGTCAGCGTTCTCTACCACATACTTGGCGTCCTTCTTGCCGGATTTCTCGCAGATCTCTACCAGCGCCTTGCCGGCCAGATCCGCTTCCTTAGCGTCATCCATGTTCTTCAGCCATCTGTTCGCCGCGGAAGCGAAGACCGGATCCTTGGCCAGATGCTCAACATGGTGCTTCATTTCGTTTCTTCTCGCCTTCATGGCGACCGCCATGCCGTAACCGTACTCGGCGTTGTCCTCGAACAGGGAGTTAGACCATGCCGGGCCTCTGCCCTCTTCGTTCACCGTGTAGGGGGAGGACGGTGCGGAAAGTCCCCAGATGGAGGAGCATCCCGTCGCATTGGCGATGAACATTCTGTCGCCGAAGAGCTGTGTTACCAGCTTGGCGTAAGGCGTCTCGCCGCATCCCGGACATGCGCCGGAGAACTCGAGCAGCGGCTGCATGAACTGGGAGCCGGTGACCGTATGAGTATCCTGGAATTCCTTCTTGTAGGATACGTTCTCGAACAGGTAGTTGAACTTCTCCTGAGCCGGCATTTCCGTTTCGGCCGCGCCGACCATCTCCAGAGCCTTCTGTCTCGACGGGCAGACCTCTGCGCAGCTTCCGCATCCGGTGCAGTCCAGAGCGGATACGCCGATGGCGAAGAACTTCTCCTTGTCACCCTTGAAGGGCACCTTCAGGCCTTCGTATCCTTCTGCTTCCTCGGCAGTCATCACGAATGGACGGATGACGGCGTGGGGGCAGACGTAGGAGCACCAGTTGCACTGCATGCACTTGTTCGGATCCCACTGCGGGATGTCGAGGGCGATGCCGCGCTTTTCAAAGGCAGATGTTCCGGAGGGAACCATGCCGCTGGCGGTCTCCACGAAGGCGGATACGGGAACATCGTCTCCGTACATGCCGTTGGTGGGCTTCAGGATCTGGTTGATGTAATCTGTATGCAGCTTGTCACGTCCGACAGCCTCGGTCCGCAGGATGTCTCCTTCGGCGTTGGCCCACTCGGCCGGGATCTTCACTTCTCTGACGTTATCGATACCGGCATCCACCGCAGCGCAGTTCATGTCTACGATGTTCTGTCCCTTGGCGCCATAAGTCTTCTTGATGGCTTCCTTCATGAACAGTCTTGCGGACTCGATGGGCAGGATGTTGGCCAGCTTGAAGAACGCGGCCTGCAGAACGGTGTTCATTCTCTTGCCCAGGCCCAGTTCTCTGGCGATATCCTCCGCGTCGCAGACGTAGAAGTGGATGTTGTTGCGGGCCATGTATCTCTTCACATTGGCCGGCAGGTGGTCTTCCAGTTCCTCGTCCGTCCATGCGCAGTTCAGCAGGAAGGAGCCGCCCGGCTTGACGTCTTCAACGATGTAGTATTTGCCGATGTACGGAGCCTTGTGGCAGGCTACGAAGTCCGCCTGCTTCACGTAGTAGGTGGAGCGGATGGGCTCATCACCGAATCTCAGGTGGGAGATGGTGACGCCGCCGGACTTCTTGGAGTCATACTGGAAGTATGCCTGTACGTACTTGTCCGTGTTGTCGCCGATGATCTTGACGCTGTTCTTGTTGGCGCCGACCGTTCCGTCGGAACCCAGGCCCCAGAACTTGCAGGCCACAGTGCTCTTCGGCGCGACATCGGGATTTTCGCTTCCCTTCAGGGAAAGTCCGGTCACATCGTCGTTGATGGACAGGGTGAATTCCTTCTTCGGGTTTCTCTTTCTCAGGTTTTCATAAACCGCTAATATGTCACCCGGCTGTACGTCCTTGGATCCCAGGCCGTATCTGCCTCCGGAAACGAATACGTTCTCGAAGGGCGTGTCCTTCAGGGCTGCCAGTACGTCGAGGTACAGAGGCTCGCCCAGACTGCCCGGTTCCTTGGTCCTGTCGAGGACCGCGATCTTCTTGACCGTCTTGGGGATCTCTGCCACGAAGTGCTTCGCGGAGAACGGACGGTACAGTCTGACGCTCAGCAGGCCGACCTTCTTACCCTTCTCGTTGTTCAGGTAATCCACAACTTCCTCTGCGCAGTCGCAGACGGAACCCATGGCGATGATGATCTCCTTGGCGTCGGGTGCGCCGTAATATTCATAGGGCTTGTAGGGCTTTTCCCTTTCTACCCTTTCGTTTACCTTATCCATGCAGCGGATGATCACATCCACCTGGTCCTCGTAGTTCTTGTTGCAGGCTTCTCTGTGCTGGAAGAACGTCTCGGGCTGCTCTGCGGATCCGGTAGCGTGGGGATGATTCGGATTCAGGGCGTTTGCCTTGAATCTCTTGATCGCATCCCAATCCACCATTTCGGACAGCTCGTCATAATCCCAGGTGTAGATCTTCTGCTGCTCGTGGCTGGTCCGGAAACCGTCGAAGAAGTGGAGCATGGGAACCTTGCCCTCGATGGCGGAAAGATGCGCCACAGCGGCCAGGTCCATAACTTCCTGCGGGCTTCTGGAACAGAGCATGGCGAAACCGGTCTGCCGGCAGGCCATGACGTCTGAGTGATCGCCAAAGATGTTCAGCGCGTGGGTGGAGATGGTTCTCGCGGATACGTGCAGCACCGTCGGATAGCCCTCTGCCGCCAGCTTGTACATGTTCGGGATCATCAGCAGCAGACCCTGCGAAGCAGTGAAGGTCGTGGTCAGCGCACCTGCTGTGGCCGAACCGTGGACCGCGCCTGCCGCGCCGCCTTCGGATTCCATCTCTACGACTTTAACTTCTTCGCCGAAAATATTCTTGCGGTTCACGCTGGCCCAGTCGTCCACGTTCTCAGCCATAACGGAGGAAGGTGTGATGGGATAGATCGCCGCTACTTCAGAGTAAGCATAGGCAACGTGTGCAGCGGCGGTGTTGCCGTCCATAGTCTTTCTTATTCTCATCGTTACCACTTCCTTTCATCCTGACTGTCGAGTTTGATCGCTTCCATCTGGAGATAGTTGTACTCCGGTACCTGCCGCTCCGCAATGAGCTTTCTGGAGCAGACATATGTGCAGACACCGCAGTTCACGCACTTCTCGTGATCGATGAAGGGATTGCCGTCCGTCATGGTGATCGCGCCCATGGGGCAGTTGTCCGCGCAGTCGCCGCAGCCAATGCATCCCACGCCGCATACCTCGAGACGTCTTTCGGGATCAGCCTTGGATGTGCAGGCTGTCTGCTTGACGCCCTTGTAGGGAACCATGATGATCTTGTCTCTCGGGCAGGCTCTCATGCAGTCGCCGCAGCCTACGCACTTGTCCGGATCAACCTGCGCTACGCCCATCTCATTTGTGATGGCATCGTATCTGCAGACCTTCACACAGTCTCCCAGACCCGCGCAGCTGTACTCGCAGATGTTGTTTCCGTCCAGGTCGACCTTCGCCACGTCGGCACAGGTCTCAAGACCCATCTTCTTCAGTTTGCGGCTTCCCAGCGCGCCGCCCACGCATCTGACCAGAGCGACCTCTTCCTTGGCCTTGGTCAGGTCATGCAGAGTGTCCACGATGATCTTCTTGCGGCACTTCACGGTGCAGGTCACGCAGCCCTCGCAAAGGCTGTAATCGATCTTGGCATATCTGCCCGCAACGTTTCTTCCCATGACCATCTCAATGGCGTCCTTGGGGCAGGACATGGCGCAGTCACCGCAGCCGATGCAGCCGTAGTTGCAGGTGGCCAGGGTTTCCTTCTCGTCCGCCTTGGAAGAGCAGGGAATGAAGTTCGTGGCATCTCTGGGGATCATCTCGATGATGTTCTGAATACATCCGGAGAGACATGCTTCGCATCCGGAGCACTTGTCTCTGTCGATGACCAGACGTCCGCCTTCCAGCTTCATGGCGTCGAACTTGCACCGGTCGATACATGTTCCAACGCCCAGGCAGCCGTACTTGCATTCGCCTTCCTGGGCACCGATCTCCTTAGCTTCATCGCAGCTCTTGCAGACCACATAGCGTTCCGGCGCAGCCGCGATGCCGGCACATCTGACGAAGGCGACTTTGTCCTCCACCTCTACCGGCTCCACACCCATGATCTGCGCGATGGCGTTGACCGCATCCTTGTTGCAGGCCGGACACAGCGCTACGGATCCGCCCTCGGCGATAGCTTCCGCGCACGCCTGGCAGGTAGGATATCCGCATCCTCCGAATCCGCCGCAATCAACGCCCGGCAGTACCGCCAGGATGTGTTTCGCTGATTCCTGAATTCTCGTCATTTTTTACCTCCATTTTGCAGCAACTTCTGATTGTTTGATTAGATACAGTTTGATACAGTATTTTGTATACACACTTGTTTTTATTTTAACACTCTCTTGCTTTGCGTCAACCACTTTCACCGTAAATTCTTGTTCTTTTTGGCGTCCAAGTTAAGCACTTCTAACAGTCCGACCACGGCGTAGATACCGCCGATCACCACCACTGCCAGCACCGCGTATCCGGCCAGGTACCACTGCTCCCCCGTCACGCCGGCGATCCACTCCAGGGGCGTCCCCTTCGGCGGCCAGTTCACGAACATGTAATTGCAGTCGAATATCCTGTCGAAGACGTATACCGGCACCGCCGTGCACGCCAGAAACAGCAGATCATAATGGACATGTTTCGCGCTCAGGTGCACCCTCCCCGCCAGAATCAGCAGGATCGGATACAGCAAAAGCAGGCCATGCCAGGTGAATCCGTGCAGGTTCATGAAATTCATCACGGGATAAAGATGGATCCAGTCGGGATAAAGCAGAGCCGCCACCGCGCCGGGCAGGATCAGCGTCACCGCGATCTCGCTGAATACGGTACGCCAGCGCTCCGTCCTCGAACAGCCTTCCAGAAGGAACACGAGCACCCCCAGACTGCACATGTGCAAAGGCAGGTAACCCACGCCGAACTGGTGGACGCGGATCAGGAACAGGTCCTTGCAGCACTCCAGAAGGACCATGATCCAGGGGATCACGAACAGGACCTTGTCCCTCCCGGCCCCGTCCTGCCTTTTGAACCAGACAGAAATGGCGATGACCAGCGCAAGGATCACCGCCAGCGTCAGGATGTGGGTCGCGGAAAACCGTTCATACCCCAGTCCCTCCGGAAGATCGTGATATTGTTTCCAGAAATACTCCATGCTACTTCAGCGCGGCGAACTCTTCCGCCAGCTGCTGCCGCAGTTCCTCCTGCTGGCCCTCTGTCAGCGGCTTTTCGGGATCGTCCACGTCCTCCAGGACGCCGTTGTGCCGGGCAACCACCTGGCCGTCCTTCACGAAGTAGGTGTCCGGCGTGTAGAGGTGCTTTTCTCCCCGGTCATCGGTGTCCAGATACTCGCCGAAGCAGGCGGTGAACAGATCGAAATCGTCGATGTCGTTGTTGGTCATCCACTCCGGATCCGCCCGGGTGTCGATGTAGCCCACGTACCGGCCCGCCTCCGCTGCCGCATCGTTCAGGTAGGGCAGCAAAAGATCGCAGTAGTCGCATTCCGCAAAACCTGCGAAGACGACGAACGTCTTCCCCTGCTCCATCAGCTTGGAGACCTCTGCCGCATCGGTCAGCACCAGACGGCTCTCCCCATCGTGATCGGCCATGCTGTCATATACGGAAAGGTCCGCTGTCTCGCGGCCGGCGAAGGGATCCGTCTCCCCTGCGTCTCCGCATCCGCAAAGCCCTGCCGCGGCGCCGATGATCAGCAACGCAAAACACAGCGCCGCCGCAATATGCAGCGCCGGCGCCGTAGTGTGTGAACGTTTTGATGTCATACTCTCGTGATGCATTATTTCTCCTTTGCCTCGGAATCGTGCACCAGGGCCTTCAGTCTCTCGAAGAGTTCCGGATGGGTCCTCTTGACGGAAACGGGCTTATAGTCCTCCCGTGTCGTGGTATAGTGCACGGTGGTCGCTTCATGACAGAGCTCCCCGGTGGTCTCGTTGTAGACCTTGTACCGGAAACTCATCCGAAGTCCGGTGAACTTATAGAGCTCCATGTCCACCCGGAAGCGGTCCCCGAAGCGCAGGAAGCTGATGAAGGTCGCCCTGGACTCGGTGAAGGGGACGATGATCCCCTGCCGCTCGATCTCCGGGTAGGGAATCAGATTCTCCTCCATCCAGGCCATACGGGCCTCCTCCAGGATCCGCAGGTAATTGGAATGGTGGATCACGCCCATCCGATCCGTTTCATAATAGTTTACTTCTCTGCTGTAACTCCACATACTTTTCTCCTTCGCGGCTGTTTCCGCTCTTTTCCGCATCTACTTCCGCTTCAGTTCGCCGGCTTCCAGATCCTTGGCCGCCTGCTGCTTCAGCGCATAGTGCATCTTCTTGCCGGTGGCGGTCATGGGCAGTGAATCCACGATCTTATACCACCTGGGCCGCTTGTAGGCTGAAAGCATGGGGGTCTCCAGGCAGAAGTCAAAGACCTCGCGGACGGTAAGGGACGGATCCGCCGGGATCACGTAGGCCGCGATGGCCTGCCCTCTGGCTTTGTCCGGCACCGCCGTCACCATGCAGTCCGCCACCTTGTCGAATTCGTTGATGGCTTCCTCCACCTGGGTCGGGTAGACGTTTTCTCCGGCGCTGATGATCATGTCATCCTTACGGCCGTTGATGGTCACGTACAGGTTCTCATCCCAGAAGCCGATGTCATTGGTGTACATCCAGCCTTTGTAGAACTTCTTCTCCTGCTCTTCCGGATTGTTGTAGTAGCTGTATGTGGTCTTGCCCGGACAGTAGAGGATGACCTCGCCTACAGTCTCGTTATCCGTGGGGACCAGCTCATCCGGCTCGGCCTTGCGGTCTTCGTAGATCTTGACTACCCGCACCTCGTCGTCGATGCAGCTTCCGCCCACAGATCCGGCGTACTCCGGCAGATCGTAGGGCCGCAGGAAGGAATTCCAGAAGGTCTCCGTTGTTCCGTATCCGTTGAGGATGTTGGGAGTAAGGGTCTCCAGGAACCGCTCGCAGGCCGCCTTCTCCAGCGGCGCGCCCATGGTCACCAGGCCGCGCAGGGAGGAAATGTCCACCGGATCCTTTTCCTGGGTCCGGGCCAGCATTTCCAGGGATGACGGGGATCCCGTCAGGAAGGTGATGTGGTACTTCTCCACGTGGTTCAAGGTCACTCTCGGAGAGAACGCCCGCATCAGCACCAGCGTGGCTCCCACGAAGAAGGTGGGGCATGTCCCGCCGGAATGGCTTCCGCCCCGGTGGAACAGCGGTGTCATGTTCATGCAGATGTCTTTGCAGTTCAGCGGATAGTGCATGATGGCATCGTGCGCGGACAGCACTTCGTTGATGTCGTTCAGCGGCACGTTCTTCGGCAGCGCCGAGGTTCCGCTGGTACACATCCGCACCACCTCATCGTAAATGTGATGCGGGAAGTCCATAGCCGGCGCGTCCGCGCTGTGGTGATACACGTAATCTCCGTAGGCGATGTGCCCCAAAGGCAGTTTCTCGTCATCCAGGTTGTCCGCCATGATCATGCGCAAAGGCTTGTGGGACGAGAGTTTCTCGGCTTCGGCCACCATGTCCTTCATCTCCGCGCAGTAGATGACCACCTTGGGCTTGTTGTGCTCGATGAGCCTTGCGGTCTCACCCGGCGACAGCTTGAAGTTGGCCAGGTTCACGATGGCGCCTACCTTCCTGGGCGCGATGTAGGTGAAGCAGAACTCCGGGCAGTTGTTCAGGATGGACATCACCACATCGTTCTTGCCGACGCCGTCCTCCTTGAGGGCGTTGGCCAGCATGTTGCATTCCTCATCCAGCTGCCGGTATGTCCACTCCTTGTCCGTAGTCGGATCGATCAGCGCCGTCTTGTTTCCATAGCGCCGAACATTTCTCAAAAATCCGTTCAGCCATGTATATTCGTGCTCGAATGTCTCGATGAACATTCTGTCATCATAAGTCCTCTGTGTCGTCATTTGTAATTCCTCCCCTGCATTATTTCTGTCTGGGAACGGGCTCACTTCTGCCTTTGCAGAAGATCCGCCTGACGGTTTCCTTATACATCATATGTACACGATAATTATATAATAGCGGTTATTCCATTTCAATCCTCTTCGGGGGGCACGCTTCTGAATTGTTGTTCAGCCGATCCTGAACTATAGTTCAGTCCTGATCTGGTCGGCCCGTGGTGAGTGCCCTGTCCGAGCGAAGTGTCATCCATGGTCAAGTCTTGATTGTGGTGTGAATTCTTCACTGCCCATCCTGACAGGCAACGTTCCCGCGGGCGGGTCTTTGGAAAAACCAGGCGGGCGGTGGGCAGGTGATGCGCCTGCGCAAGAAGGCATCAGCTGAACGGCGAGTGCAATCGGATGGCGGAGCCCAGGAGCGCCTTAGCGCGACTGGTCATTCTGCCCTAGGTTCGGGTCCACAAAACTTCTGAACGAAAAGTCGAGATTCAGAAGCTTCAACATCACAGAGATCTCGACTTTTTCGTCTGAAAAGGCTGGTCAGCCCGTTGCGGTCGAGATTTATTCCAATCCAGCGTTCCATTATCTCGACCTGATCTTCGTGCAGAAGGTGTTTTTTGTCAGATATGGAAGAAAAGTCGTTATTCCAATGC
>CACXCQ010000123.1 GCA_902766185.1 uncultured Eubacteriales bacterium | reverse complement strand
TCGTCCGGGTTGCTCTTTTCCTGCACGATGTACTGGAATCCGTAGGCATCATTGACCCGGGGCAGACCCTCCGCCCTGGCAACACCGCTCTCATCGGTGGTGATCTCCAAAGGCTGGTCCTTGCTGATGGTGGTCCCATCCTTCAGGGTCACCTCTATTTCTCCGGCAGGGTACAGCCTGAACACAACGCCCTCCAGCTTCTTGCTGCTGTCGCTCGCGTCTTCCTTCTTGATCTCCAACGCCTGGTATTTATAGTTCTTGAAGAGCGCCTGGGCTCCGCCTGATCCCGGCTGGGTGGAGTTGGATGAATTGATCAGATTGTGGTCTCCGTAGTATCCGCCCCAGTAGATGTTCTTTCCGGTGGCGGTCACCGTATAATCCTCGCCGGCCCCGCTGACCTCTTCCACGTAGTAATCCCATCCGTAGTAGGAATTGACCCGGGGAAGGCCGTCCACCTTGATGATACCGTCCTGATCCGTGGTCAGCTCCAGAGGATGCTCATCGGAGATCACCGTTCCGTCCTCCATCGTGACTGTACTGCCTTTGGGGTAAGGGTACAGGTGGAAGACCACACCCGCCAGTTTCTCGCTGGGATCCGTCCCATTGACCTTCTCGATGGTCAGGGAATCGTACTGCTTTGTCGACGTGGTATTGGTGGGATTGGTCGTATTGCCGGGATCGAAGCGGTTCGTGAGCGTCAGCGTTGCCGTGTTTCCGCTAACCGACGGGACCGTGTAATAGCCGGAGTAGTTGCCTCCCCAGGCAACGTATCTGCTCTGGTTGCTCCAGACATAACCCGGATTCGGATTGTACACTTCCTTAACGGCATAGATGAAGCCATAGTCCAATGACAGGACCGGCAGTCCCTTCGCCTCCGCGATGCCATCAGCATTCGTGGTCACCACCAGCGGCTTTTCATAGGAGATCTGGTGTCCGTTCTGCATATAGAAGGTTCCCGAAGCGTTCGGTGTGATCTCAAACTGGACGCCCTTCAGGGGGATCGTCGAATCGTTCGCATCCACCTTTTTGATGCGCAGCGTCTGATATTTATAGTTGTTGACCGTTATCTCCACACCGCTGTCCGTACGGGACATCCCCGATGATAATGATGTTCCGTTCCAGAATACAGACCGGGTATGCTGCAGCCAGGTATACCCTTCGTTGGGGTTACGAACCTCACGGATATAATAATTGAACGATCCTTCGCTGGTGGGCGGGAGCCCTTCCGCGATGGCAACACCATCTTCCTCGTCTCCCGTAGTGATCACCAGGCGGTTAGAACTGTTGATCGTATTTCCAGCCTCTGTCGTAACGCTCCCCGAATATGGCCAGACCTCGAACTTTACGCCATTGAGGGCTTTCCCGTTGTCACTGGCGTCCTTTTTCCTGATGCGCAGATCCTGGAATTTCTGCCAGTTCTTCACCCGGAGCTTGCCGACGTTTCCGTCCGCCGAGTCTACGCCAATTCTGCTGTAGCTGCCGCCCCATCTGAGCGTTTTTCTGCTTTTGTCGAACACATACTCATCCTGCAGATCATCCGGCAGGCTGTCTTCGGTCAGGTAGTAATAGAATCCATAAGAGGTGCTGGGCGTGTATTTCGGCAGGCCCTTGAAGACTGCCTTGCCGTTCGCATCCGTCGTCGCGTAGTACGGATTGCTGCTGCTGATCACAGTACCGTCCTGCAGGGTCAGGGTCGTGTTGTTGTACGGAACGAGCTTGAACCGGACTCCTTCCAGCTTCTTGCTGGCGTCGAAGGCGTCGACCTTCTCGATCTCCAGACTTCCGAAGTCGCTCTTGTTGGCGATCTTCTTGTAGGCAACGTCGTTCTCAACCGAATCCACGCCGACCTTCTGGCCGGAGGAGCCGCCCCAATAGAGGGAGATGGGGGTGCTATCCCAGGTGTATCCACTGTTGGGATTCTTGGTCTCCTTGATCATGTACTGGAATCCGTAGTAGTCGTTGACCATCGGCAGTCCCGTGAACTCCGCGATGCCATCGGCATTCGTCTTCACCGTATACGGACTCGTGCTGCTGACCTGGGTGCCATCCTTCAGCGTGACCGTTCCAGTGGAAGGATAAAGCTGAAATTCCACGTCCTTCAGTTTCTTGGAGTCATCCGCCGAATCCACCTTCTCGATCTTCAGGCCCTGGAATTTATAGTTGTCGAACTCCGTCAGCGCTTCCGTGCGGTCCGCCGACATCGATACGGTCGTGTTCGTTGAGTTGATCCGGTCGATGCTTCCCCAGTAGACATTCCTGCTGGCGTTCTTTGAGGAATAGTTAGCATCGGGATTCTCCACTTCTTCAACGTAATAATCCCATCCGTAGGTGCTGTTCACCTTGGGGAGACCGGTAAATACCGCATCGCCATCGGCATTGGTCGTCGCGACATACGGCGCGGCATCGGAAATCAGCCCGTTGCTCTGATTGTCCGGGTTCTCATTGTTATTGTTGTTTAAGTCGATCCTGACGATGCTTCCCTTTGGCCAGGGATACAGATGGAACTTCACGCCGCTGATAGGCTCACCGGAGGTTCCGTCCTTCTTGTGAACGGTCAGCATGCCATATGTGTCCTGTGTGCCGGAGGGATCATTCGGATCCTTTTTGTTCGTAATGGTCAGTTTAGCTTTTTTCTGCGCCGTATTCCAGTCTACGGTGTCCTGGGATCCGCTGACTCCCCACCGGGCAGGGATCGCATCGCTCGACCAGATATAATCCTCGTTGGGATTCGCCGCTTCCTTAACGGTATACGAATATCCGTTGTTGTTGATCTGCGGAAGTCCCGATACTGTCACGGTACCGTTGGCATCCGTAAGCAGCACCAGCGGTCTTTCCTGAGACATCTGTTTTCCATCCCCGATCGTCACCGTCCCCTGGGTTGCCGGCGCCAGCTCGAGCCTGACGTTGGGGAGTTTCGTCTGGGGATCGTCTTCATCCACGACCTCGATCTCCAGTTCCTGACGGGCCCATGTTCTGACGGTGTAAGTCAGCGTTCCCCCGGAGAGGGTGCACCGGCCTGACTGACTGCCGAAGATTGTACTGCTGCTCCAGTAGATGTTCTGCTGCTGGCTGTTGACTTCTTTTACCCAGTAGTCCCAGTTGCCACTGCTGCTGGTCTTGGGCAGACCCTCGATGGTGATGGTGCCGGTCTCATCGGTCGTGCGCGTGAACGCCGAGCCTTCATCGGTCGGCACCAGAGTTGTTCCATCCTGCATCCGGAACGTACCCGAATAGTAGGACCAGATTTTGAACTGGACCCCTTGTATGGGCTGGCCGCTTTCGTCGATGGTCTTGATCACCAGAGTGTTGAAGCTGCTGTTGTTCTCCGCATTGACTGCATCAGCGGAGAACACGCCTCCCGCGATCATTACCATCAGCATCAATATGGTTCCGATCACTCTCTTTTTCAATCTGTTATTCATGATGTCTGCCCCTCCGTCCGTGCAGGTCGGACCTTCTTCCTCTCAGCATCATCGAATGGTATTGCTATTTCATTTCACGGATGTAACGATCTTTTCGACGACCTCTTCCGGCATCGTCACATCCTCACCGTTGAGCCCCTGATATGTCGCGGCGATGGCTTCGTCTCCCTTGCTCCACTGGATGACGGTCGCCTTCCCGTACTCCTTGCCGAAGCAGTCTACGTGCAGGTCATCCACATCTGCCTTCCATGTGGTCGGGAACTCGCTCGTGACTCTCCGGTCCGTCAGCGCCGTTCCGTACTTCCCCTTGCCCTTGCGGATGCAGAGCTCCGTGCTTCCGTCGCTGAAGGTCGCCTGCGCAGTCCTGTCGCGGTAAGCGAACATGGGCTCCTTGAACGTGGTGCCGTCTATCTCGATCTTCTTCATGACCTCGAAGGAGTCAAATCCGGCGCCTCTCGCCGCCTCCTCCGCGGTTTCCGTTATGGTCCAGGGATCGTTCTGCTCCGGATTCGGATCATATACCGCGCCCTGCGCTTCCGTCTTATTTTTGTCACCGCTGCCGTCCCCGCCGGAGTCTCCGCATCCGGACATGGCGAACGCCAGCAGCAATACAAATACAACGATTAAAATTCGTTTCATATGTATACTCCCAGTGTCATCACATTCTAAAGATTATATCATGTTTTTTTGCTTATTGACCGCAATTGTCTATGTTTTTTATATTTTATTTATACTTTTCCCACTCAGATGAACCTGCGTCCCTTCCAGGCCGACCTCATGGCCCTCCGGAAATCCTCCTCATAGCCGAAGGTCCGGATATCCTTTCCATGCTTTAACCGCACGATCAGCGCGGTGAGCAGCGAATAGTATTTTTCCCAGTCGCCGTAATCGCATACGTTGTAATTCTTAAGCGGCGCGAAACCGTACTTCTCCGCGATTGCCGCGTAGTCGTGCATGTCCTCCGTTCTGCCGATGAAGTCGAACCTGCATTTCCCGCTTTTGTCGTAGAGCAGATCGTACTGCCTGCAAAAGTGCCGGTCCGCGATCCTGTCCGGGATGAGGAGAACATCGAAGATGAACGTCCGGAATCCCCGGTCCTCTCTCATGGTCCCCCCAAGGTAGTAGTCGAAGTCAAGCGCGGCTTTGCTCTTTCCCAGATGCTTGCGGTCAAAGTGATACTTGCTCTCGTAGCAGGACACCAGCCTGGAAAACGGACTCCGCACATAGCTGAACACGAAGAATCCCGGGGCTTCGAAAAAGTCGTTCGTCATCACCCCTTTGTTTCCCTGGAAGTGGATCGAGTAGTCGTCCTTGGCGTCCACCCCGTACATGCTGACCTTGATGGATGTGCACGCAGCCTTGGAATTGACCAGATACGCCACGTTCTTTTCCCAGTCCACCACGTATTCTCTTCGGAGGCGTGAATAGATGCCCTTCCGGGTCCTTCTGTACTCCCACGCGATCACCCGCAGCATTTTCAGCAAATTCTTCATCGTTTCTTTTATCCCATCAGCAGTGCCGCCGCAAGCAGTCCGGCCATCTCTCCGCTGGTGATCATGTGTCCGGAGATGTCTCCGTTCATTCCCCCCAGGCTCCTGCGATCCAGCTTGCCGATGATCAGCGCAGTCAGCGCGCACACGACGGCCGCCACGGGAACCAATGCCACAGGCGGAAGTCCCAGTCCGTCTCCCGTCGCAAAACCTGGGCTTTGCCCGGTCTTCAGCGCGATCACCGCGCATGCCCCTGCCGTCAGCAGAGCGATCACCACCGCGGGTGCGCTCTGGGCGGCTGACCTGCCTTTGCGAAATTCCTCGCTATGGTATTGGCTGGTCTGCATAGGCGCGCAGCAGATCACCGACACC
>CACXCQ010000122.1 GCA_902766185.1 uncultured Eubacteriales bacterium | reverse complement strand
TCCCTGGTACTCCATGACCTCGTCCATGGTCATGTCCTGGCGCATGGAGTATTCCTGGGTGATGACGCTGAGCTTGCGCTTCACCGCGGACGCCCTGCGGTCCAGCTTTTCACCGTCTATGCGTATCTCCCCCTCTGTAGGAAGGAGTACCGTGGAAAGCATGCTGATGGTGGTGGTCTTCCCCGCGCCGTTGGGTCCGAGCAGTCCGAAGAACTCCCCGGTGTCTATGGTCAGATCCAGATGATCCACCGCGGTGAAATCACCGAATTTTTTTGTGAGATCCCGAATCTCGATCATGCTGGTCTCCTTCGTCTCCCGGCCGCGCCGCGGCCTACTCCTGCTCCTGCTTCGCGTCCTTGGCGATGATCAGGGAAAAATACCCGGCATCGTCAGGGATCTCTTCAACGCTGCGGTACACCTTCTCCGAAGGCATGCCGCAGTCCTGCACCATCTGGACGTCCTTGCCGCTTGCCCGGAGGATCTCCTTCACCTCCTGCATGTGGCTGCCGGATTTCATCAGCACGTAAGTGCCTTCTCTGTCCAGCTCCTCATCCAGCTTGTGCAGCGCCGGCATCACGTGCATGGGCTCGTTCCACTCCACGATGGGAATGTTCAGCCTCGCCGCCGCCGCGCAGAAGGACGGGATCCCGCTGACCAGCTGCGTCTCATAGCCGTCGGCGTGCAGATAGGGCTGCAGATACGTGAAGGTGCAATAGACGGAGGCATCTCCCAGCGTCAGGTACACCACGTTCTTTCCCTGCTCCAGGTACTCTGCGATCAGCTCGGCACCCTTGCGGTGATTCTCCCGCTGCACCGCCCGGTCCATGACCATGGGCATGTACACGGGGATCAGTTCCTTCTCTGCCAGCTCCGGCACAGCCTGCACCGCGATCTGATAGGCCACCGTCTCCTTCGGCTCCTTCCCCGGCAGGGCGATGATGTCGTTTTCTCTGATCAGCCGGCATGCCTTCAGCGTCATCAGCTCCGGATCTCCGGGGCCTACGCCTACGCCGTATGCGATTCCCTTCATGTGTGTTCTCCTTTACTCTCTGTGATTATCCGTCGCGATCATTACTCCACCAGCGTGACCGTCAGCTCGTACTCGATCTCGTGGGGCTCGCTCATGGCGGTGGTGTCGCCGATGACCTTGAACGGCTCGTTCAGCTTCGGCACCGGGATCTCAAAAGCGGAATTGCCCTCTTCGTTCACCGGTTCGTACTTCTCGCCGTCCACCATCATATAGTCATAGTTCTCGCTGTCCCAGGTCACCGTCATGGTGGCCGCGCCATCCTTCACGGTCATGGCTGTTGGACTCTCGATCTCCGCTCTGCCAGTGCCGCCTTCCTTGACCACATCGACCTGATACTCGCCGTCCTCCAGATCGATCTGCGTTCCGGCGTGGATGTCGTCACCCGGCACCGGATCGGAAACGGTCACGTTGTGCGTGTACCAGTTGTCGTGGGTGCCGATGAGGGATACCTCGAAAGGCTTGTCCAGATACGGCACGGGAACATCGAATCCGTATACCTCTTCAACATAGCCGTCGCCGTAATCGATCTCATCCACGGTCCGGGGCAGCATTTCGGCGCCCTCCTTCTGGGCGTCTTCCTTATTGCCGTAGAACAGGTTGACGATCTTCTTCGACTGAAGACTGACGTGCACCGTCATTTCACCGTCTTTTACCGTCATGATCCCCTTGTCATTGTTGAAATCGTTGACGTGGAACATGCTGTGATCCGAGACGAAGGTGACCACGTATGTCCCGTCCGCCAGGCCCGCGTCATTTACCGCTGCCTCGCCTGCGTCTGCGGCGCCCGTCTCGTCCCCACTGCCTGAACCACAGCCGACCAGGATTCCCATGGCCAGCGCCGTGACCGCCGCCATGATGATTAAAAACACTTTTTTTCTCATTATTATTGCCTTTCGGATGATGCACAAGGAAGTACCGACCCTCGTTTTTTGATCAAACAAGCCGGTACTTCCCTTTGCTATACTCTTTCAATTATGTCGCGCAAAGGCTGGTCCGCAGACCTTCCTGCCTTTGCCTGTACTGTCATGCTGCTCTATTTCATCACTGCGCCGGAGTGATCCACGTAGATCTTCTCAATGTCAGCGATTCTTCCCAGACCTTCGATCTGGCAGGAAACGTTGTCAGCACCGAAGCCTTCGCCGATCTCCACCGGAGCGTCAGCGCCTTCGACCTCGAACTCACCGCCGTTGACGAATCCATAGTACCAGGATCCCTCTTCGTCGCCAGCCATGTCGTTGTTGGCGTGGTCACCGGCAACGACCATCAGCGGACGCAGGATGACCTTGGTGTATCCGGCCTTCTCCACAGCCTTCTTGACCTCGGGCAGCGCAGTATCCGCCGGGTTGCCTTCAACTGTGCCGATGAAGACGTTCTTGTAACCCAGCTGATCCATCTGTGTCTGCATCTGGTCATAAGTCACCGCAGCCTCGTGGCCTGTGCCGTGTCCCATGAAGACGATGGCCGTTCCATCCTCAGCCAGTGCGTCCAGAGAATCCGCCTTTGCTACCTTGACTGCCTCAGCAACAGCAGCCTTGGCAACCGCTTCCTTGTCCGCGTTGATCGCGGAAGCATCCGCGCCTACCTCGCCCAGCAGGGGCTCGGCGATCTCTACGGAATCGAAGCTGTCCTTAACCGCTTCGACAGCCTCAGTCAGCTCGTCATACTCTGCTCCGTGCATCAGGTGAGTCGGCTGGATGACCAGGTTCTTGACGCCGTTGTCCACTGCTCTGTCCAGAGCCTGCTGAACGTTGTCGATCTTCTCGCCGTCTCTGGCCTGTACGTGGTTGATGATGATCTGCGCAGTGAACGCTCTTCTGACGGACCAGTCAGGATACGCTTCCTGCAGGGCCTTCTCAACGCCGCCGATGTCGGTGGCTCTGCTGTCATTGAAGGATGTTCCGAAGCTGCATACCAGCAGTTCGTTCTCACCGATCTCGTCCTGATTCAGCGGATCATCCTTGGACGCATCGCCGGTGTCCAGACCGAAGTAATCCGGATCGTCCAGCTGTTCCTTCTGCTCATCGCTCAGCGCGTCATAGGCGCCTCTCGCCGCAGCGCACAGCTCATCAGTGTCTTCTGTCCACTCCTGGACCTGGATCGCCTCGATGGCCGCGTTGCAAGCTGCAACAGCGTCTTCCGCCACTGCCGCGTCTTCTTCTTCCGCGACGGGGGTCTGATCATCTGCCTGCTCAGACTCGCCGCAGCCGGTCATCATGATGCCCATTCCCATGGCAAATACCAGAGCCAGAGCAACAACAATTAGTTTTCTGAGATTCTTCATTGCTAACTCCTCCTTCAGAAAAAAATAACGGATGAGAATACAAGAGGCCTTCGCGTAACGGAGCAAAGGCCTCATGAAGAATCTGTGATCTGTCATTCAGTATTTACACCCGCCAGTGACTCGTGGCCGGGACGGTTTATCCGTCCGCGTTTGCCGGCAGGCAGGTCTCCTGACTTACGGGACTGGGCCAAAGTCCGCCTTCCCAGAGGATCAACTCCCCCAGTGGCTCCGAAACAGTCTCCGCTGTTCCGCCTGGCTATGGCCACCCGCTTACAGTGACGAGCTCGCGCAGGAATCGCACCTGCTTCCCTATTATCCGGAGCCTTTCGGTCCGGCACCTGTCGGTTCTGTATTCCCGAATAATCTGGCCGGCTTTCTGTTTGCCGCCCAGCGCATTCATTATATCACCGGCCGCCTGTAACGGCAACACCTCAGATTGTTTCTTGTCGGTTTATTCCTGTCTCTCCCCGTAGATCTCCGCCATCCGGTCCGTGATGGACGCGAAGTCGATCTCGCACTCCCCGTCCCAGATCCCTACCGGCACGCGGTCCCGGAAGGTGTACAGGCTGATCAGGTAGTCCTGCTCAAAGTCGTAGACGATGACCTTCTGATTCTGCGGATCGATGATCCAGTACTCCCGAACGCCCGCGTCAGCATACTTCTGGTACTTGATCGTCATGTCCTTCCTGCGGGTGGACGGCGAGAGGACCTCGATGACCAGATCGGGCGCTCCCCATATCCGCTCGCCTGCCAGCCTGCTGCGGTCACAGACGATGCTGATGTCCGGTTCCACAACGGTGGCGTCGTCGCCATCGAGGTGAACGGATACCGGCGCCGGAAACGGAATGCAGTCTCCGCCGCGGGAGCGGATGAACAGTTCCAGTTCCACCATGAGCGTCATGATGATGAATTGGTGCATTGTCGTCGGCGTCGCCAGATTGTAGATGACCCCGTCGATGAGCTCGATCCGCTCGTGCTCGCGCAACCGGTAATAGTCCTCCGCTGTGTGCTTCCCCTGAGGGATCCCATTATGAGCGCTGAGGGCGCCGCCCTCCTTCACCACTACCCGTTCGCCCTCCGGAGGATAGTCGTACACCGGTCCGGAATAGACTGCGTAGTGTTCCTCCGCGAAGAACTTCTCCAGCGCCTGCATCGTATCGTAACGCGGGGATCTCGTCTCTCCGGAAAAGATCTTCTGCACCGTTCCCAGCGGCACACCGGATCCGTCGCAGATGTACTCGTTCGTATATCCCCGCTCCTTCTTCAATCTCCTCATCTCTTCGATCGTCATTTCCGATCACCCCGCTTTCCTGCCTTTGTGTGTTCATGATACATCGCGAACAACCGTTTGTCAACCAAATTCGGTATTCATATATAACCGTTTTCGGATTTTATAATTTCCATTTTCGGGCATAAAAAACGCAGCTCCCCGAAAGGACAGCTGCGTTGATATCCGTCTTTATCTGCTCCCTATTCCTGCTCCTCTTCTCTCGGCCAGTAGACGCAGTGACAAGGGTAATACTCTCCCATGTAGACCCATACCGTGTCGCCCATCAGAAGCTTCTCCGGCTTGTCCTCAAAGTACAGATCCGGAATGAACAGCTTCACGGTAGTCCTCTTCTTGCCCTTCAGCAGGATCCCCTCCTTCGTGGGATTGTCCCGGAACTCCTCCAGCTTTTCCCGGAAGTTCTGCACACCGGTCTCCCTGCCGAAGTGATCGGCAAACTCATTCACATCGGAATACACTATATTGTCAGGGTCTCTGAACCATCCGAATCTCATCATAAGGCACTCCTCCTTCCGCTTCTCCTCAGATATATTTTATCACATTTTTTCCGCCGGGTGTACGATTTCCAGTTTTCCTTCCCGGCGGGCCTTCTCCAGAAGCTCCGTGATCCGTCGGTTCATCGTACCCACGGGGAATTCCGTGACCAGTACCCGGCCGCACCTGTCCATCGTTTCCTCCGCTCTGGCCAGTGCCTGTTCGGAGAGTTCCTCAAAGGCAGGCGTGACAATGACTTCTTCCGCCAGAAGCCGGGCCAGCTGATAGTCGATGTCGTTCTCCGCGAGGATCCCCGCGATAAAGGGGATGTTCTGCTTCTGCAGGCGCCGATAGACCGGGATCCCGCTTCCTCCGGAGGAAATGACCATCACCGGAGATGCATCGGCGTCCGGGGCGTCCGTATCGGCGGCGTCCGCTTCGGCATCGTCTGCCCCATTGTCCTCCGCTTCGCCTCCAAACAGGTTGCTCCAGCCTTTGCCCGTGGGGGCCGGCAGTTCGATGCTCCCGAAGAGAGGATCGAAGAAGCCGTTGTCGATCTCATAAAGCTGCCGGATCGTCTCCTCGTGGAAGATGTCCTCCGGCGCGCCGTAGCGGTAGATCCGGTCACCCTTGACGCAGATGATCCGGTCGGAGATCTTCTCCGCCAGGTCGATCTCGTGCAGGGACATGATCACGGTGATGCCTTTTTTCTTGGCCATGTTGCGCAGGATCGAAAGCAGCTCCAGCTTGTAGCGGATATCCAGGAACGATGTAGGCTCGTCCAGTATGATGATCTCCGGATCCTGGCAGATGGCTCTGGCCAGCAGCACCCGCTGGCGCTGGCCGTCGCTGATGGCGTTGAAATCCTTGGGCCCCAGTTCCGTGGCGTTGACTACTGCCATGGCCTCGTCCACCATACGCTCATCCTCTTCCGTCAGCAGGCCAAGCTTGCCGGTATAGGGATAGCGCCCGCTGGCCACGATGTCGTAGCAGGTCAGAAGGTCCGTCTTCATCCGTTCCGTCAGCACCACCGCCATCTTCTGGGAAAGCTCCCGGAAGTTCATCTTATGCAGATTCTGCTCGTCGAAGATCACCTTGCCGCCGATCAGCGCCAGCTGGCGGGTGATGCTCTTGAGGATCGTGGATTTTCCGGCGCCGTTCGGGCCGATGAGGGTAACGATCTCGCCGCGCCGGATATCGATGCAGATATCCCGGATCAGGGCCTTGCCGTTATAGCCGACGGACAGATCGTCCATCTTGATGTATACATCTGCTGTCTTCTTCTCGCCCATCTTACCGCATCCTCCTTCTGGTGATCATCATGTAGATGACTACCGGCGCGCCGAAGACCGC
>CACXCQ010000121.1 GCA_902766185.1 uncultured Eubacteriales bacterium | reverse complement strand
TTGTAGCACTGTCGGACCGGATTGTACAGTTCATATTTGTTCTGATTTGTTTTGATTTTGTATTTTGGGACCGCGAAACTGCAAGGGACGAATTCATCCCGGCCACTTATAGAAGTGGGGGTATTCTTCGCTGGGTTTTGATAAAAGGACGGCGGTGCACGCCAGCAACGCTGCCAGTCTCTTCCGGATCGCTCTGTTCACTTCTCTGTGCGTTCCCTGCTTCATCGACGATCTCTTTTCCTGCTCTGAAGTCCAATACCCTTATTGCTGAATGTTATACAATACTTTATCGTGCTAATGTGGCCGGGATACATTATTAATACTATTCTTGTTCTTTCATTACACACGGTTTGCATCCGGCGCTCTGCCCTGCTTTTGCTCGCATTTTCCTCTGAATGCCTGCAGGCGGGTGCAAAATATGTTATCATAGGTTATCGCAGACGCACCTGCGTCATCATCATCGAGCCAGTGAAAGGAGGATCCCATGGATCATAAGTGTACAGCCCCCTTCGAATTCACCCTTCCCACCAAGATCGTCTACGGCCGCGGCGTGCTCAAGCAGCTCCCCGAGGAGATCCGACTCGCCGGCGGCTCGAAGATCCTAGTCATGACGGATCCCGGTCTGGTAAAGGCAGGCATTACCGCCAAAGTCACCGATCTTCTGGATCAGAACGGGTTTACCTACACCCTCTTCGACGGTATCGAGGCCAACCCGAAGGATGTCAATGCCGAAGAAGCGGCCCGTGCGGCGAGAACCATCGATGCAGATTGTCTGCTGGCGGTTGGCGGCGGCAGCCCCATCGACTGCGCAAAGGCTGTAGGTGTCCTTCTTGCTCACGACGCGGAATTCATCAAACCCTACGAAGGAAAAACAGCGGCCACTCTCCAGGGTCCGCCGCTGATCACTGTACCCACCACCTCCGGAACCGGAAGCGAGATCACATTCTCTTCGGTCATCACTGACACGAAGAACAATTACAAAATGACCATCAAGAGTCCTTATACTGCGGCCACCACCGCCGTTTGCGATCCGGAGCTCACCCTCAGCGTGCCGGCTTCCGTGACCGCAGCCACCGGCGTGGACGCCCTGACGCACTCCATCGAAGGCTTCACGGCGAAGAACAGCGAGCCCATCGGTGACGCTGCTGCCCTCTACTCCATCGAGCTTATCGCGGGCAATCTGGTTAAAGCAGTCGAAGACGGTTCGGATATCGAGGCCCGCAGCAACATGCTCATGGCCAGCATGCTGGGCGGCATCAGCTTCAGCCACTCCGATGTAGCTTCGGTCCACTGCATCGCCGAGGCCCTGGGCAGCCTGTACGACTTGCCTCACGGGACCTGCAACGCCATCTTCCTTCCCTACGTCATGGAATACAACATGGACTACTGCCAGGACCGCTATGCCAGAGTTGCCACCGCCATGGGGCTCTCCTGGGAAACCGAAGCCGAAGGCGCAAAGAAGGCGGTGGACTTCGTCAAGCAGCTGACCCGGGACGTCAAACTCCCCACCTTTGCTTCCCTCGATCCCGACCCGGCCGACTTTCCTAAGCTCGCCGAGATGTCGGTGAACAACGGCTCCAACGATGACAATCCTCGTCCCATGACCGCCCATGATTACGAAGTCCTTTTGGACATCGTCTACAACGACGGAAAATAAGAACATAGCACCCGATGACAAAGTCGAGATCCCGATGCCCACCATCATGGCGATCTCGACTTTTTTCTTGATGACTCGTTCCGGGCCGGGCGTTCATTCTCAGGTTTTCCGTTTTTGACCGCGAAATGCGACCAAAAAACGCTGGACCCATTGATTTTAAACTCGCCTTGGTCACCACCATCACGTGCCTTTGGCATCACGTATAGTGATCTCAGGACTCGATCGAGCAGATTTACCAGAGAGATGAGTGTCATGATGTGAACCCAACCGTTCCAGATCATTAATCACATAAAATGGCCGAAAGTTGTGTCCAGTTCATCCACGGCATGTGACCAACGCCTCTCTGTTTTCAACGTTTTGCGGCATTCTTGGTCGCATTTCGTTCCCAAAAAGTGCATTGAGGCCATTAGCGCACACAGCGCAGATGAGCTCACACACGAAATGAGCGAAGAA
>CACXCQ010000120.1 GCA_902766185.1 uncultured Eubacteriales bacterium | reverse complement strand
CTGGTCGGGATGACTGGATTCGAACCAGCGGCCTTTGCGTCCCGAACGCAACGCTCTACCAAGCTGAGCCACATCCCGAAATGTGCCGGTAATTTTTCGGCAACATTGATACTATAACACTTTGACGGCAGGTATGCAAGAACTATTTTTAAAGAACTCCCCTCTCCCTGTGCCAGGCCTTGGCGCTGATGCAGTCGCTCTGGATCTGGGCAGTCAGTTCTTCGATGCCGGAAAACTTCTTCTCGGGCCTGACCCACCGGATGAATTCCACATCGATGTGCTTGCCGTAGGCATCTTCATTGTAATTGAAGATGTGGGTCTCGATGGTCTTTGCGTACTCGCCGATCGTGGGTTTGTTCCCCACATTGGTGATGGCCGGATAGCGGACCCCATCGCAGGTGCAAAAGGTGATGTAGACGCCGTTGGGCGGAGTCACCATGGTCTCGTCCACCACCAGATTCATGGTGGGGAACCCGATGGTCCTGCCGAGGCGGTTGCCCTCCACGACCTCGCCGCCGATGGAATACAGCCGTCCCATGAACTTCGTCACTTCATCCATGCGGCCCTCTTCGATGAGCTGGCGGATGTACGTGCTGCTCACCAGTATGTCATCGATTTTAAAGGGTTCCTGAACATGGAGACCGAAGCCGTGCTTCAGGCCTTCGTGCATCAGCACCTCCGGTGTTCCGGTAGCCTTGTAGCCGAAGGTGTAGTTGAACCCGCAGTAGGCTTCCCGGATCCGCAGATGCTTCACCAGGATCTCCTCCACGAACGTCTGGGGTGACATGGCGAGGATCTCCTTCGTGAAGGGGATGTCCACCAGATAGTCGATGCCCATCTCCTCGATGATCCTTGTCTTCTGCTCCGCGTAGAGAATGTTCTTCACCGGCTCCCCCTTGCCCAGCACCGTGCTGGGATGGTTGGAAAAGGTGAACACAGCGCTCTTCAGCCCCACGGCCTGCGCGCTTCTCACGGTTCTGGCGATGATCTGCTGATGCCCCTTGTGCACTCCGTCAAAGTTGCCCAGGGCGACCACCGTCTCCTCTATGTTGTTGATATCCTCCAGTGACTCAAATATCTTCATCTGTCTTCTCACGTTGTTTTTTTGGCGTATTCAGCGGGGCGAAAACCTTGTCCGCCCGCATTTCCTGCCTTTGCGTATCCATGAATCCTGTACCGATAAACAGCCCGTCCTCCTGATAGATCCGGTAGATCCGGTCATATCTGCGCCCTCTGGCGTTGCACGGGATCTCACCGGTCAGGGGATCCGGTTCCACCGAAGGCTCCGAAAGCATCCTGATCTGGCGCAGCCGAATGCTGTTTCCCTGACGGAAGTAGACCGCCCGATCCATCGGCATGACTGCCCTTCCGAAATGGGTCAGCACACGGTCCGCGGGCAGGAGCAGCTCGTCGAGTTCCTCATCCGGACGATCATCCATGGCTTTGATGACGCCGGGCGCCACCGAACGCCGCAGATCGATGCTGCCGATGGAAGTCCTGGTCAGCGCGGACATGGTGCCGCCGCAGCCCAGACGCTTCCCCAGATCCTCGCATATGGTCCGGATATACGTCCCTTTGGAGCAGGTCACATGAAAGCGGATCCTGCCCTCCCGAAGATCGATCTCATCGATGTCAAGTTCCTTGATATATACCTTTCGGGGCTGGACCCGGTCCAGGATATCCTGATTGCCGTTTCCTTTTCGGGCGTAATCGTACAGGTGCCTGCCCTCCACCCGAACAGCAGAATAAATGGGCGGCATCTGGGTGATGATTCCCCTGAAGTCCTCAATCTCCCTGCGGATCTGCTCTTCCGTCACTCCGTCAAAGGGCTTTCGCTCCAGCTCCTGACCCCAGATGTCCTGGGTGTCGGTGGTGATGCCGAGCTGCATCTGGCAGGAATAGGTCTTGTCGTCAAGCTCCAGATACTCCATGATCCTGGTGGCCTGCCCGATAAAGATGGGCAGCACCCCCTCCGCCATGGGGTCCAGCGTTCCTCCGTGACCGATCTTCTTCACGCCCTTCAGCCGAAAAGCCCTGCGGCAGACGGCAACGCAGTCATGGGACGTCCAGTCCCCCGGTTTGTTCAGCACAAGTATACCGTCGCGTATCATCACATCACTCAAGCGCCAGCCTGATCTCCTCCCGCAGCGTCTCATACACCTGCTCCAGAGGCGCCTCCTCACGGAATCCGGCTGCCTTAGCGTGTCCGCCGCCGCCGTGCCGCTCCGCGATCTCCGCTACGTTTCCGCACGTCTTAGCCCGCATGTTGACCCGGGTGACCTCACCGTCCTCCTTCACGAAGGCGGCGATCTCCACTCCTTCGATAGAGCGCAGATCATCGATCACCTGGTCCGCGGCTTCCATCTTCGCGTTGCAGGATTCCAGCATCTCCTTCGTCAGCTTCGCCATGGCAGCCCTGCCGTCAGCGAACATGTCCAGCGTCTCCATGACCTTCATGGTGACTTTCACGGTCTCCAGGCTCCTGCTCTGGTGCAGGTTCACGTTCACCAGTTCGGTGTCGGCGCCGAGCTCCATCAGTTCCGCCGATATGCGCATGATCTCTGGGGTAGTATTGGAGTACATGAAACAGCCGGTATCGCCGTTGATGCCGGTGTAAAGGTCCGTGGCGATCCGCTCGTCCATCGGCCAGTCCATCTCCTTCATCAGCGTGAAGATCAGCTGCGCCGTGGCAGCCGCGTCCGGATCGATATAGTAATGATCCCGGTCGCATTCCTTAACGAGATGATGATCGATGCAAAGGCTGGTCCTGCCTTTGTGGAAGATCTCTTCCCTCCCGGTGATGCGCGAATCGTCGCTTCCGTCCATGCTGACGCAGATGTCGGGCTCGGACAGGATCTCCTGATCCAGGGTGATCAGCGGCTCGTCCGGTTCCTCTGCGCCGGAGCCGGCCTCCATGTACTTCATGTACCCGGGAAGTTCCGAATCCAGAATGATCCATGCGGTCTTTCCCTGCCCGCGCAAAGCGCGGCACAGGGCCATGCTCGAGCCGATGCCGTCCGGATCAGGGTTCATATGTGGAAACAGCAGCACGCTGTCCGCGGCTGCCAGAATGTTTCCGATCTCTTTTAATGTAGTATTTGCTTTAATCATTCGTCCTCGCTGTCACTGTTGCTGTACTCGAGAGAATCGATGATCTCGTCGATGTGCCGGCCGTACTCCAGAGAGGTGTCGGGCCGGAAGATCAGTTCCGGCGTATGCTTAAGCCGAAGGGCTGAACCCACTTTGCTGCGGATGTAGCCCTTGGAGCTTTCGAAGCCCTCCATGACGCCGGCCAGCTCCTCATCATCGGATTTCGCTCCCAGCACGGTGAAATACACCGTTGCGTAGCTGTAATCGCTGGTGACATCAACAGCGGTGATGCTGATCAGAGAGTGAAGCCGGGGATCCTTCAGCCCCTGCAGAAGCAGTTCGCTGATGATCCTGCGGATCTCCTCACCGATGCGGTCTGCTCTGTATCCTCTGCTCATGTGATTCTCCTAATCTCTGGCGATCTCTTCCATGGTGAAGCATTCGATGACATCGCCTTCCTTGATGTCGTTATAGTTTTCGATGCCGATACCGCACTCGTAGCCCTGCGCGACCTCCTTGGCATCGTCCTTGAATCGCTTCAGGGACGAGATCTTGCCCTCGTGGATCACGATACCGTCTCTTACCAGTCGGATCTGCTCGTTTCTCACTACCTTGCCGTCGGTGACATAGGCGCCGCCGACGATGCCCACGCCAGGTACCTTGAAGGTGGTCCGGATCTCCACACGACCCAGAACGACTTCCTTGAATTCCGGATCCAGCATGCCCTTCATGGCGTTCTCCACATCATCGATGATGTTGTAGATGACGTTGTAGGTTCTGATCTGGATGCCGTCCCTCTCCGCCTGGGCGCTGACTGCGCCGCTGGGCCGGACGTTGAATCCGATGATGACGGAATCCGATGTGCCGGCCAGCATGACGTCGGACTCATTGATGGCGCCGACGCCGGTGTGGACGATGTTCACCTTCACCTCATCGTTGGACAGCTTCTCCAGCGATGAAACGATGGCTCCGACGGAACCCTGTACGTCTGCCTTGATGATCAGGTTCAGTTCCTTCACCTCGCCTGCCTGGATCTGGCTGAACAGTTCCTCCAGCGTGGTGCTGGCATTTCTGGCCAGAACTTCTTCTCTCACCTTCTGCTGACGGTTGTATGCGATCTCCTTTGCCTTGGCAGGGCTCTTCACCGCGTTGAACACGTCGCCCGCCTGAGGAACCTCCGTAAGGCCCAGGATCTCCACAGCTGTGGCCGGTCCCGCCTTGCGCAGCTTCTCTCCCTTGTCGTTGGTCATCAGTCTGACCTTGCCGGCACAGGTTCCGGCGACGATGCTCGCGCCGGACTTCAGGGTGCCGTTGAGCACCAGCAGGCTGGCAATGGGGCCCTTGGCCTTATCGAGCCGGGCTTCCAGCACGGTACCCATGGCCAGACGATCCGGATTGGCCTTCAGTTCCAGAACCTCTGCCTGCAGGAGGATCATCTCCAGCAGGTTCTTGATGCCTTCGCCGGTCTTGGCGGAAACGGGAACGCTGATGACGTCACCGCCCCAATCCTCGACCAGGATACCCTGTTCTGAAAGGTCTCTCTTGACCACTTCCGGATTGGCTCCAGGCTTATCCATCTTATTGATGGCAACGATGATGGGCACGCCCGCGGATTTGGCATGGCTGATGGACTCGATGGTCTGGGGCTTGACGCTGTCATCGGCAGCGACCACCAGGACCGCGATGTCCGTAGCGTGAGCGCCCCGGGCACGCATGGCGGTGAAGGCCTCATGTCCCGGCGTATCCAGGAACACGATCTTCTGTCCGTTGATCTCCACCTCGGAAGCACCGATGTGCTGGGTGATGCCGCCGGACTCGGATTCGGTGACGTTGGTCTTGCGGATCGCGTCCAGCAGAGACGTCTTGCCGTGGTCGACGTGACCCATGACGGTGATGATCGGAGCTCTCGGACGCAGATCGGACTCCTTGTCCTCGAAGTTCTCGATGCCTTCTTCTTCCTGATATTCTTCTTCCTTGTTCACGTTGCCGATGGCGACCTGGATACCCATCTCCTCCGCCAGAAGGACCACAGTATCCTCGTCCAGATTCTGGTTCACATTGGCCATGACGCCCATGCGCATCAGAGTCATGATTATCTGAGATACGGTCGTCTGGGTCTGCTCCGCGAAACCGGCAACAGTGATCGGTACGTTGATGAGCACTGTTCCTGCGGGCAGGCTGACGGCTTCGACCTCGGGCTGCGGCGCTTCCTTGTGGCGGTTATGCCGCTTGTTTCTCGTCTGCTTTTCCAGGGACTGGGGCTTGCCGGTCTTCTTACCGCCCCGCTCCAGTCTGGAGAATCTGTCGCGATCCTTATCCCGATCACGATCCTTGCTCTTCTTATCAGCTCTGTGGGAGGATGATTTTGCGGGTGTCTGAGCTGCCTGAGGCGCGTCTGCCCTGCGGGATGGGCGTGATGACGGTGCCCCTGCCGGACGTCTCTGTCCATCCGGTCTGCGGCCATCTCTGTGATCAGCCGATCTGCGGTCGGAGGTTCTGCGATCGGTGCTGTTCTTTCCTTCTCTTTCTTCTCTCTTTGCCCGTTCGGCCTTGCGGCGTGCCGCCGCCTGAGCTTCTTCTCTGTGCACTTCCGCGGCGCTCTTGATGACCTTCAGGCCGCTTCTCTTGCGGGGCTTTTCCTCTGCTTTTTCCGGGGCTTTCTCCGCGGCTTTCTCCGCGGCGGGAGCTTCCTTCTTCGGCTCCTCCTTCACGGGAGCTGTTTTCGGGGCTTTCTCCGGCTGGGATGCTTCGGCTTCGGGAGCAGCAGTCTTTTCGGGCTCCTTGATCGGCTCTTCCTTCACGGGAGCGGCCTTTTCCGGTTCGGCCTTCGTCTCGGCTTCCTTCACCGGGGCTTCCGGCTGTGCCACAGCAGTTTCCGCTGCTGCCGGCTTTTCCGCGGCAGGCGTTTCCACTGCAGTCGCTGCAGGAACCTCATTCACCGAAGCCTCTTCAGCGGCAGCAGAAACAGCAGCTGCGGCAGCTTCGCTCTTCGCTTTCGAAGCAGCAGCCTCTTTCTCCGCCTTCTCTCTGGCGATCCGTTCTTCCAGCATAGCCTTGGAGACTTTGGGCTTGGCAGCTTCCGCACCGGTACGCGGATCAGCCACCGTTCTCGCGGCAGTTGTTCTCGCGGTGCTTTTGGGAGCCGCTGCGGCAGTCGCGGCAGTCGTTGTACGTCCTGCGGCAGATGCTGCCGGTCTGGTCTTCCTGGTGCTCCGTTTCATTTCCGGAAGCTTGATGTTTGCCGCCTTTACCGTTCTCTTCGGTTCATCGGCCTTCTTCTCAGCCTCATCCTTCTTGGCGCGGCTGGCTCTGACCACCTTGGTCTCTGCCTTCTCCCTGCCGCGCAGGATATTGTTCTTCACCGAAACCGCCTCACGGTCAGACAGTTCGTCCGACTCGCTGCCGACTTCGATTCCCATCGCCTTGGCTTTTTCCAGCACCTCCTTGCCGGTAAGCTTCAGGTCAGATGCAAGATCTGTGATTTTCATTCGCACACCCTCCTTCTATCGATTTCCCGCATGATTTCTTTCAGAATCGTTTTTGCGAATTGATCATCTGTAATTGCGAATACGCTTCTTTCTTCCTGCCCCACGGCGTGAGACAGGTCACTTTTCTTTCCGTACCTGATGAAGTCCGTATGGTTCTTCCGGATCTCCTTCAGGATCTTTTTTTCACTGTTTTCAGAGATGTCCTCCGCCAGGATGACCAGGGATACCTTCCCCCGGCTCATGGCGTACGTGCAGGTGTTGATGCCGGAAATGAGCATCCTGCCCCGTTTCGCCAGTCCCAGATACCTGAGGATCTTCTCGTCACTGCCCGCCATGGCGGTCCTCCGTATACTCTTCGATCTCCTTCAGGATCCTTTCCATCTGTTCGTCGGTGATCTGCACCTTCAGGCTGCGCTGCAACGCGTTCTTTTTTACCGCCTTCTTCATGCAGTCCGCACTCGGGCAAAGGTACACGCCCCGTCCCCTGGCTCTGCCGGTTGGATCGAAGCTCACCTCCCCTTCGTAGGAAGCGATCCGGATGAGTTCGTTCTTTGGTTTTGATTCCATACACCCTGCGCATCTGCGCATGGGCATCTTCTTCGTTTTCATTGCATTTATTCCTGCAGAGGCGTATTACGCCTCGACCGGAGCCTCTTCCGGAACCTCAGTAGCCTCCTCAGCTGCCTCTTCAGCGGCCGGGGCCTCCTCGGCTTCCGAAGCAACTTCGGTCAACTCTTCCGCCGGAGCATCCTCCGCCTCAGCTTCAACTGCCTCCTCGGCTTCCGGAGCATCTTCGATCAGTTCTTCCGCCGGAGCATCTTCGATCAGCTCTTCCGCCGGAGCATCTTCGATGTACTCATCTTCGTAATACTCATCGTCATCGTAGAACTCCTCTTCGTCTCCGTAGTACTGGGAGTGGCTCTTGATGTCGATCTTCCATCCGCACAACCGGGCAGCAAGTCGAACGTTCTGTCCTTCCTTGCCGATGGCCAGGGACAGCTGATAATCGGGCACGATGACCGTAGCGGCATTCTCTTCCTCGTCGATGAACACCTCTTCGACTTTGGCCGGGCTCAGCACGTTGCGGATCAGGATATGGGGATCATCATCCCATGTGGTGATGTCGATCTTCTCGCCGAAGAGCTCGTCCACCACGTTCCGGACACGGCTGCCGCCGGTACCGACGCAGGCACCTACCGGATCCACATCTTCGTCCTCGGTATATACGGCGATCTTGGTCCTGGAGCCCGCCTCTCTGGCGATGCTGCGGATCTCGACGATCCCGTCCTCGATCTCGGGCACCTCCAGCTCGAAGAGCCGCTCCACGAATCCCGGGTGCGTCCGGGACAGGAAGATCTGCGGACCCTTGTTGCTCTTGCGCACGTCCATGATATACGCCTTGATCCGGTCATTCACACGGAACCGCTCATTGCGGGCGCGCTCGCTGGCCACCAGAATGCCTTCCGTGTTTCCGATATTTACAAAAATGGTCTCGTTGCTGATCCTCTGGACCACTCCGGTGATCAGATCGCCCTGACGGTTGATGTAGTTGTCGAAGACCATTCCGCGCTCCGCTTCGTGGATCTTCTGGATGACCACCTGCTTGGCGGTCTGGGCAGCGATCCGTCCGAAGTTCTGCGGCGTCACCTGATATTCCACCACGTCGCCCACCTGATACCGGGGGTCGATCTCCAGGGCTTCCTCGAGAGAGATCTCGGTGAATTCGTCCTCGACTTCCTCCACCACGTCCTTTCTCATCAGCACCTCGAAGCCTTCCATGCCATCCTCGAACACGATTCTGACGTTCTGGGCAGTTCCGTAGTTCTTCTTATAGGCTGCCACCAGAGCGGACTCGATAGCTTCCATCAGAAGTTCCTTCGTGATCCCTTTTTCTTTGACCAGATCATCGATTGCGTTCATAAAATCATTCATTGCTGTTCCCTCCATAAAGAACTATTGCTTAGAAAACCACTGCCAGTCTGGTCCTGGCGATTTCCGATAAATTCAGCGTCCATTGTTTGCCGGCGTCATCGGTGACGGTGATGACGGGGTCCTCCCCATCCTCGTATCCATCCAGCGTTCCGGCGATGTTCTTCGTTCCGTCCTTGCCCCGGTAAAGCCTGATCTCCACCTGATGTCCGGTGTAGCGCCGGTAGTGTTCGGGCTTCAGCAGCGGCCGGTCCATTCCGGGGGACGAAACCTCCAGATAATAGTTCTGCTGAACTGGATCCTCCCGGTCCAGGGCCTCGCTCAGATAACGGCTGACCTTCTCACAGTCCTCCGTGCTGATATAGCGTTCCGCGCCGTTCTCATCCGGCAGGCGGTCGATGTATATCCGCAGGAACCAGTCGCCGCCTTCCTTGACGAACTCCGAGGAATACAGTTCATATTCCTCCTCCGCCAGATAGTTTTCAAGCAGCTCTCCCGCGATCTCCGTTACTTTCTTCTTTGCCATGTGTCATCTCCCGCAAAGGCAGGCCTATCTCCGGTTATCCAACAAATAAGAGTGGGCTCCGACCCACTCTTACCATAAAACATCAACTTTTACTGTGCCATACTATCACAGATTTCCTTCCGATGCAAGAAAAACCTTGAATTCCCAAAGGTTTTCCCATTTCGGGCTCATAGAAGCTGCTTTCGCACCTGCTCCGCGGTGACCCGCTTTTTGGTCGCGCGGTCGTATTTCCAGATGACGAAATCGCAACCCGTGCCGTCCTTCTTCCATCCGGAGCAGCCGAATCCCTTCTTGTTCTCGTAGACCGGTTTGCCGCATTTGGGGCATTTGCCAAGCGAGACCTTTTCGGGTTTCGGCTCTCTGGGAGCGAACTCGAATTCCACGCTTCCGTCCCCATGGGGGATCAGACTGGCGCTGAAGGAATTCCCCGCCTTGCTCTTGAATCCGTGCAGAATGGGCGTTTTCTCGCCCTTGAGGAGCATCCTGATGGTTGCATCGTCCAGGTACTTTCCGGCTACCACCTTGCGGAAGGCGAATCCGTCATCGCACTCCAGCTTATAAACAGTCCCCTTCAGCGGTTTTCCGCACACCGGGCAGAGGTAATCTGTGGTCTGGGGTGGAAGCGGACCGCTTCCCATGATCTGCCGGATCTCGTTTCTCGTCTCCGTGACCACCTCCCGGGCCGTCTTCTCTCCCCGGGAGACCGCCTTCGTATCCCTGCCCATTTCCGCGGTCCTCTTGCTGGACATATCGATGCCCAGGGCACGGCAGGTCTCCACCAGGAACCTCCCCGCAGGAAGGATCCGGTAAGTGTTCTTCGTCAGATCGATATAGTCCTTAGCGATGGCCTTGTCGATGATGGCCGCTCTGGTGGCTTCCGTCCCGATCTCCATGCCGGAGATCATCATGGCGTAGTCCACCTCATCCTCCTCGGACTTGCGGAAGGGATTCTGCATCCATTTTCCCAGAGAGGTGACCGTGTGGTGAGCCGGCGGTTTCGTCTGTGCCGCCACCGGTCGGAAATCGTGTTCCACCAGATCCCCCTTCTTCATCGGCGGCAGGATCACCGTCTTCTCCTGAACGTGTTCGTATTTTTTCCATCCCTGGGTAACGGGGACCTCCCCGCTGACCTTGAAGGTCTCGATGCAGTCGATGCTGACCGCCGTCTTCCGCACCGTACAGGGCTGTGCGCAGAACACCGCCCGGAAGCGGTTCAGGATGAGCATGTAGATCTTCTCGTCCACGCCGCTGAGTTCGGGGTGCTTGCCGGTGGGGGTGATGGCGGAGTGGCCGTCCACCTTGCTGTCGTCGAAGACCGGTTTCATCTCAAAGTCAGGCCCCAGCTTTTTCAGGATGCCGGCGATCATGGGACGGTCTCCCTCAGCCATGAAGTTCGTGTTGGTTCTGGGATAGGTGATCAGACCGCCCTCGTACAGCCTTTGGGCAGCCGCCAGCGTAGTCTTGGGCTTCAGCCCGAACCTGCGGTTCGCCTCGCCCTGAAGGTCCGTCTGGGAGAACAGCTTCGGCGGCCGCTTCGTCTGGATGGATTCCTTCACCTCGGTGACCACCGCGTCGGTCTCGTTCAGCCTGCGCGCGTATTCCTCCGCTTCATCCTTCTGGTCAGCCTCGAATTCCTTCTTCGATACCAGCTTGATCTCCCCATCGGATTCGATCCGGAAGAAATCCCTGGGCACGAACTGCTCGATGGCTACGTCCCGGTTGTAGATCTCCGTCACGATGGCGCCGATGACCCGGCCAACGTTCAGGCCCTTGGTCTTCGATCTGCCCGACGCGTACCGGGAGAGATTGATGCCGAAATCAAAGTCCACGTAGGACCTGGTTTTGCCCTCCGCATTGATGTTGCGGTACTCCTCGTTCGGCTTGCGCTCGGCGAAGGCCTGCCGCAGTCCTTCGCGGGTGGTGGACTTGATGAAGGGACGGGTAACCGGCTTGGTGTTCTTCAGCTTTTCCAAAACCAGGTCAACGATGACCTGTCCTTCCCTGTCCGCGTCTCCGCAGTGGATGACCTCCGTCACTTCCGGGTCCTTCAGAAGCTTGCGCACGGCGTCGTAGATCTTCTTTTTCCCCTTCGAGATCCGGTACTCGTAGGTCTCGGGGAAGAACGGGAGATTGTTCAGGCTCCACATGTATTTGTCTTTGTTTTCTTTGTAGTCTTCGAAGTCCTTCAGTTCCAGGATGTGCCCCTGCAGTGGAACCACATAATAGTTCTCCGACTGGTAGTATTCCCCGTGATCGGCAAATTTTTCTCCCAGGGAATCCATGATGGACCTTCCCAGCGAAGGCTTCTCCGCGATGATCAGTTTCATTTTTGATCCCTCTCCGGTACGATCTCCAGCCAGTAGCCATCCGGGTCTTTGATGAAGTAGATCCCCATGGACGGATTCTCGAAGCAGATGCATCCCATTTCCTCATGCAGCTGATGCGCCGCTTCATAGTCATCCGTGCGGAAGGCAAGGTGGAATTCTTCTTCGCCGATATCGTACTTCTGGGGGTGCTCTGCCAGCCAGGTCAGCTCCAGCTCGAAATCCGCGTTCTCATTGCCGATGTAGACGATGATGAAGGAACCGTCCTGCGCTGTCTTGCGCCTCTTTTCGGTCAGTCCCAGAGCCTTCTCATAGAACTCCAGGGACGCCTCCAGATCGCTGACGTTGTAGTTTTCGTGTATCATTTTGAATTTCATGATCGCGTCCTCCTAATGATCGTTATCCTCTCCGATGATCCGGATCTGGCACATGCTCATGGTCTTGAGCGCAGCGCTGTGGCTCTCGGGGGTGACTCCGGCGCAGCAGGAGGCATCGACGGTTATCTCCACCTCCGGCATGGCGGCTTTCAGCAGCAGCGCATTGGAAACGACGCAGATGTCCGTGCACAGCCCCACCATCTCGATCTCGATGTCCTCAGCCTTTGAAAGAGCCTTCATCTCCTCCGCCAGAGCCATGCTCCCAAAGGTGGGTTTCTCGAACACTTTCGCACCCGCCAGAAGCTCCGCGATGTCGGGCCGGATCTTCCAGCCGTCTGTTTTCCTGATGCAGTGCTCCACCGGCAGGTTCCTTCCCTCCTGCGTCTGCAGGTAATTCGCTTCGTGAGTATCCATGGTCGCGATGATATCCTCTGCGGGATACGCGCGGATCTTCCCTTTGACGACCTCTACGATGGCCTCCGCCTCCGGGGTCCCCAAAGCTCCGTCGATGAAGTCGTTCTGCATATCGATGACGATCAGTATCTTTCTCATTCGTACCACTTCCCTCAGTTTACCGTGCTGAGATCGATGTCATTTCCCAGCACATCCTGTCCTTTAAGCGTGTTTCGGTCTACGGTGTACCAATCATAAGTTGCGGTATGATCTCCCATGTCCTCGTACAGATGGATCATGACCTCATCCCCGTTTTCGGAATCGACCTCGACGATCGGGGGAGTATCCCCGTGTATGGACCGGTAGTACGCCTCGGCCTTCTCCACCAGTTCTTCGTTCGTGTAGCCGTCCCCTGTGCTGGTGTCCGAACTGTCGCTCGAGCTGCCGTATCTCTCGATCTGGCTCAGGTCGATGTAGATCTCTCCTCCGTTTCCGTCGGCGGAACCCTCCATGATGATCGTGATCTTATCCCCGTCGACGTGCATCTCGGAAGGCCAATAATACAATCCGTCGACCTGCTTGATCCTGTTGATGGTAACGCCGTCTTTGTCCACAGCGTAGAAATCCGGCCCGTAGTAGCCCGACAGGTACACCGACCCATCGTCATCGATGTAGTGGCAGTACTGCGTGGGGGAGCCTTGAAAGTCGGGGTTCTCCCATTTTTTCTCTCCGGTATCGAGCGCAAGACATACCACGTTGCCGTTTTCTACATAGTAGTACTGGTCCTGGTAGATCCCGATATCCGAAAAGCAGTCCAGCTCCGCAGCCGGGTACTCATCGGTCTTGATGGTCCAGACCACATCTCCCTGATCATCCGTTCCGACGATGGTGGCGTAACGGTTGCTGTCATCGATCTTGGAGATCAGCGATACATCGGTGACCTGGCTTTGCGAGCCTTCACCTTGCGCATCTTCCGAGCCGCAGCCCGTCATGGCCAGCGCGGATATCACGATCAGCGCCAGAACGATCAAAATGCCATTTCTCCGTGTAGTCTTCCTCTTGTTGCTCATGTCTCACCTTTCCTTTAGTTGCAGTAGGTTTCAGCCCAGCTCTCCCCGAAGGTCCTCCTCCATCGCGCGGCTGATCTGATCTTTATCCAGCCCCAGGCTGAAGAGATAGTAGAGTTTGCCGATGGCCGCTTCTGTGGTCATATTGTATCCGCTGACCGCCCCTGCCTTTGCCAGGGTCGAACTGGTCTCGTATGCGCCCAGCCGTACGGTGCCCTGGGAGCACTGCGTGCAGACGCAGACGATGGTTCCGCTGCGGATGGCCTTCTCCATCAGAGGGATCAGGCAGCGGTCGTAGTCGGGAATATTTCCGGTGCCAAAGGTCTCCAGAACGACAGCGTCCAGGTCCTCTGTAAAAAGCGGCTCGAATATCCCGAAGTTGATCCCCGGGAAGATCTTGATCACGCCGATGCGGGAGTCCCTGACCCGTACCACATGGAAGTTGCCGCCGTTTGCGGCGGCATTCCGGTCTGCGGGCTCCATCAGGGCCTGCCCGTTGTATTCGATGTCTATCCCTGCCTTTGCAAGAGCGGGATAATTGGGGGAATCAAAGGCGATCAACCCGTCTGCGGAAGCCTTGATGGCCCGGTTTCCCCGAAGCAGCTGGCCCCCGAAATACAGACAGACCTCTCTCGCCCTGCCCTGCCCCGCGATGATCAGCGATGTGACCAGATTGTCCATGGCGTCGCTGCGCAGTTCGCACAGCGGGATCTGTGAGCCGGTGAACACCACGGGCTTGTCCAGACCTTCCAGCATAAAGGACAGGGCCGCGGCACTGTAGGCCATGGTGTCCGTCCCGTGCAGGATCACGAACCCGTCGTAATCGTCGTACTTCTCTTCGATGGTTTCGGCGATGAGGTTCCACTGCCGGTAGTTCATGTTGGAAGAGTCCAGCAGCGGGTCGAACTCGATGAAATCCCAGGACGGCATATGGGGGCTCCCCAGGTCCCGGATGTTCTGCAGCTGACCTTCGAAATATCCCGGCGCAGGCGCAAAGCCATTGTCCGTGGCGACCATACCGATGGTCCCGCCCGTATAGATGATGCAGACTTTTTTCATGCTATTATCCTCTTATTTCCCTCCGCCCGGCGCGGCCTTGCGTTTCAGTCCGCGCAGATAGTCCTTCTGCTCCCGGCTGACGCGGTTGCTCTCCAGGGCCTTCTGTATCGCTTTGTTATGGGTCCAGATGTCCAGCCTTTGCTCCCGGATATACGGCAGGATGGCGTCGTACTGCTTCGCCAGCGCCGTAGCGAAATACCAGGCGACCATCATCCGGACGTAATACTCCTCCGACCTGACCCCTGCCACCATGTCAGCAAATCTGCGGTCAAAATCCTCGTTCAGAAAGTGATCCATCAGCATCTTTATCCCGAAGCGCACCGTATAGGTCCGGCCGGAGCCGATCCATGCGGGTATGGCGTCGAGCAATTCCTCCTTGTGTTTGCGGAAGATCTTCGGCGACATCTGATCGCAGGTAGCCCAATTGTCCACGTACGGCAGAAAGGTCTCGACGGCTTCCAGGCAGTCGTCATAATTTCTGATCTCCGAAACGATGAAGGCGTGGAGCTGGTTCTCATCGAAATACGTGTGTGGCAGATCCTCCAGAAACGCTCCGATATCCTCCCTTGCCTTCAGGGTCTTCGCGTATTGCCTCAGCGCCGGCGTCCGCACGCCAATGAAGCTGTCCGGATCTGCGGTCGGGATCAGCTTGCTCTGAAAATCTCTGTATTTATCATCTTTTATCCGGAACAGTTCGTCCCGTATTTCGTTCACGATCATCTGCTTCCCAGTCAGATATATCTGCTGATATACCCGTTCATTTTCTCATTCCAGCGCTGCTCTGTCTCTTCCGACACCGCCGCGCGCAGCTGCTGCATCTGCTCCGGCGCGATCTGCAGCAGATCGTCCAGGTCGTATGCCCGCAGCGTCCTGCGCAAAAGCTGGTAGACCCTGCGGTCAGCTTCCGGCATATCCAGATACTGATCGATCCGCGCCAGCATCTGCCGGCGGCTCCGCTCCGTCCCCAGGCTGCCGTTGATATCCTGCAGCAGATTTACCATGTGGTCGCTGACCACCTCGGTGGTAATGCCGTTGGCCAGCTCGATAACGCGCCGGATCTCCCGCACTTTATCGTCATCGCCGCAAAGGCTGAACTGTCCCTGCCGGTAATCCTCGTACAGCTCTGTGCCGGGCTTGACTGCCCCGGTCCGTATGCGGATGAAGTCCGGATTCACCTCGTTGAGCACGTGGGCCGTACCTTCCGCGTTCTGTACAGTTAATTCCCGGCCGCCGATGCCTGGCATGAAATAGATGCTCAACTCGATGCCGCCGGCACGGATAGCTTTGCCCGCCTTGATCTCATGCTCCGACGTGGTTCCCTTGTTGATCATGGCAAGTACTTCGTCGGATCCGGTCTCAAAGCCGGAGTGTATGCGGTCAAGGCCCGCTTCTTTCAGTTCGGCAAAGTACTCCGCGCTGTGCCGGGACAGTTCCTCTGCCCGCCCGTAGGAAGTGATCCTCCTGATCTGCGGGAAGACCTGCTTCAGGTAGATCAGAACGTCAGACAGTCTGCCGCTGCTGAGCACCGTTGTGTTCCCGTCCTGCAGGAAGACATTCTCTCCCCCGTCGATCAGCCACTGCGCCACCAT
>CACXCQ010000119.1 GCA_902766185.1 uncultured Eubacteriales bacterium | reverse complement strand
TCTTGACCTCTGCCGGGTCGATGCCCAGATCCTTCAGATTCATCGGAATGCCAAAGGCACGCTTCATCCCTTCGATCCGTTTGGCCAGTCCGGTCACCGCAACGATGTTGTCCACGTAGGGCAGACCGATGAGCTTCGCCATCCGCTGCAGTTTTCTGGCGCAGATGGTTCTTTCCGGATTCTGCAGATCCGCGTTGTACAGGATCACCTCCGGCAGAAGCATAGCGTTGCTGCGTCCGTGAGAAATGTGGAATTTCGCGCCGATGGCGTGGGCGATGCTGTGGCAGACGCCGATGCCGGCAGTATTGAAAGCCATGCCTGCCAGGCAGGAAGCGTTGTGTACTTTTTCTCTCGCCAGCAGGTCGTCACCATCCAGATAGGCCATGGGCAGGAATTTCATCAGCAGCGTCACCGCCTTCTCCGAAAGAGCGTCGGTGAAGTCCGTTGCCTCAGTAGAGACGTAAGCCTCCAGGGCGTGGGTCAGGGCATCCATGCCGGTGTCCGCAGTGATCGAAGGCGGCATGGTCTTCACCAGATCCGGGTCGAGGATCGCCACCATGGGCTGCAGCTCCTGATCGATCAGCGGGTACTTCACACCCTCCGCCGCGTTGGTAATGACTGAGAACTTGGTCACTTCCGAACCGGTTCCGCTGGTGGTCGGGATCGCGAAGCATTCTTCGATATTCGTCATATCAAGCCGGTGACCGATGACCCGGATGGCCTTCGCCGCATCGATGGCAGAGCCACCTCCAAGGGCGATCATTACCTCCGCCTTGCATTCCGCCAGGCACTGGATCCCTTCCGATACTACTTCAATAGGCGGATCCGGAACCGTCTTGTCAAACACCGTGATGGTGCAGTCACGAAGCCGTGCCTTGATCTTGTCCACCACGCCGGACTTCACCATGAACGCATCGCAGATGATGATTACCCGCTTTCCCTGGATCCTCTCCAGCCTTTCCAGACTGTTTTCGCCAAAAAACACATTCGTGCTGATATCAAATTCCTTCATAATTCCACCTCTGTCGGATTCTCCACCGGCATCTTACAGAGAAAGTATACCACAAAACAACCTTATCCGTCCTGTTTTTGTCCAAGTTTCAGATACTTTCGCGCCGCCCAGAGCACCGGTCGCACAGGAAGCGGCGTGAGCGCCCTCCCCGCCTTCTTCAGATTCTGCCTTATGGGAAGGTGCTGGGGGCAATGCTTTTCGCATCTGCCGCACCCATTGCACTGATGCGCAAAGGCTGGCGGGAACCGCAGGGCAATGGACTGGAAATAATCCTTCATGCCGGAGACCCGGTTCTCCGTGTAGATCCGGTTATAGCAGCGGAAGGTTCCCGGGATATCCACGCCCCGGGGACATGGCATGCAGTAACCGCACTCCGTACACCCGATCCGGGTGGACGAGACGATGGCCTGGCGAACCTGACGCACCAGCTCATGCAGCTCAGGCGTGAAAGCACCGGGCTTGGCGTCGGCAGCGATGCGGCAGTTTTCCCGAACCATGTCGAGGGAATTCATCCCGGAGAGGACGCAGGTCACCTCCGGCTGATCCCAAAGCCAGCGAAAAGCAAGCTCAGCGTAAGTGTATCCTTCCGGTGAATCGTCGATCAGGTCCTTTGCGGACTGGGGCAGCATATCCACCAGCTTGCCTCCCCGGAGGGGTTCCATGATCATCACCGGAATGCCGCGGCTGGCCGCCTCCTGCAGACCGTTTCGCCCGGCCTGGGAATTCTCATCGAGATAGTTGTACTGGATCATGCAGAAGTCCCAGTCGTAATCCCCGAGGATCTGCAGAAAACTCTCGGTGTTTCCGTGGAAGGAAAACCCCATGTGGCGGATCTGGCCGGAGGCCTTTTTTTTGGCGATCCAATCCTCTATGCCCAGAGACTTCAGTTTTTTCCACTGCGCCGTATCCGTGAGAAAGTGGATCAGATAGTAGTCGATATGGTCCGTGCGCAGCCGGCTGAGTTCCTCCTTGAATATCCGGTCCGCAGCGGCTATGCTTCCCACCAGATAATGAGGCAGCTTCGTCGCGATATTGATCTCTTCCCGGATACCGGTCTGCTCGATGATCTCACCCATGGCCGCCTCGCTGCCCGGATAGATGTAGGCGGTATCAAAATAGTTGACCCCCCGCCGGACGGCCTCCAGGATCTGCTCCTTAGCCTTGTCCAGGTCGATCCGTCCGCCCTTCTTCGCAAACCGCATGCAACCGAAGCCCAGTGCGGAAACCGGTTCTCCTGTTCTGTTTTTACGATATTGCATGCTGACCTCCTATGCTCAGCCCTGCTTTTGCGGGCGGCTCTCCAGCTGCGCGTAGACCACCTTCCCCGAAGAATTGCGCGGAATGGCCTCGATGAATTCGATGTGGACCATGTTCTCCCGGATCCCCCAGCGTTCCTGGAACACCTGATACATGGCTTCTTCTGTCTCGTCTTCCTGCGCGGACCCAGCGCCGGATGCCTGAAGCCCGGCGATCCACACGGTGATCCCCTTCGCGTCGTTGCCGGTGCACACCATTTCCATCTCCGGGAAGTCCTCCTGCAGATCTTCCTGGATCTGGTCCAGACTCATGCGCTTGCCGTAGAGCTTCACGAAGCGTTTCTTTCGTCCCGCGATGAAGAAGTATCCCTCTTCATCTGCAAAGGCGATGTCTCCCGTTTCCAGGCGGCCTTCGTTTTCGTCTCCCTTGGCGAGGTCTTCTCTGCACACGGCGTACCCCATGGATACGTTCGGACCGTAATAGATCAGTTCCCCCTTTTCGCCGGGCTCCCTGATCACTCTGCCGTCCTCATCCTGCAGTTCGATGCGGCCGCCGGGAACCGGTATGCCGATGCTCCCAATCTTTTCCCCGCAGCGCTCCCAGGGGATGTAGCTCATCCGGGCAGTGGCCTCCGTCTGTCCGTACATGACGAAGAATCTTCGTCCTGTTTCCTCCGCCCACTGCGCCATCTTTTCCTGCAGCTCCGGTTTCAGATGGCCTCCTGCCTGGGTCATGGTCTTCAGGGCCGGAAGCTGCATCCGGCGAAACCGCAGGCGCTCCAGCATTTCGTAAGTATATGGGACACCGGCCATGGACGTGGCCTTCTGCTGTTCAGCCATCTCCCAGAACTGGGGTTCAAACATGGTCCTGTCGGTCAGGATGATGGACGCTCCCACCGCAGCGTGGGAGTGGATCACCGACAGCCCGTACGTGTATTCCATGGGCAACGTCGTGATCGGCCGCTCATCTGCAGTCAGTTCCAGATACTGTACGATAGATGAGCAGTTCGCCTGCAGATTCTCATAACTGAGTCTGACCAGCTTTTGTGCTCCCGTGCTCCCGGATGTGGACAAGAGCAGTGCCAGGTCTCCGCGGATGCTCCCGGGAGCATCCGGTTCAGCTCCGGTGCTCACCTTCCCGTCGCTGATGA
>CACXCQ010000118.1 GCA_902766185.1 uncultured Eubacteriales bacterium | reverse complement strand
CGCGAAGTACTCCCCGGCAAGGGCGATCATGTCTCCGCCGAAGAAACGATCCGCTGCAGCCCGGAGGATTTCCGGCGTCTCATCCACGGGAACGTAGATTCCGTCCGCGCCCCGAAGGATCCCCGGCACTTCGTCCGCCGCCGCACCTTTATCCGCACACGCCGCCGCACCCGGCTCTCCTCCGTCGCCCAAAGGCAGGCGGATGTAATGGACGGAGCCGATGAGGTAATCGAATCCCGCGGTGTCCGCGTCGGAATAGAGGTCCATCTCAAGGCCGATCTTCACCCGTATCTGATCCCGGTACTTCTCCCGCAACAAAAGAAGCTCCTGCCGGTAGTTTTCGGTTTCCTGAAACGACATGCAGTAGCTCTCGTCGAACGCGGTGTGGCTGTGCCCGGAAATGCCCACTTCCTCCAGGCCGGCATCGATGGCCGCAAGGACCATCTCCTCCGCCGAGTTGCCGCCATCGCAGTAGGTGGTGTGCATGTGATAGTCTCTGCGGATCATTTCGTCATCTTCTCCTGCTTCACCTTGTGGTCGATGACGTGGCGGGAGGCCAGTTCCTTGTGGATGTCCTCCAGGCTGATCCCCGCCTCGATCATCATCACCATCACGTGATAGGCCAGATCCGCCACCTCGTAGATGGTCTCCGCCTTATCCTGATCCTTTGCCGCGATGATGACCTCAGTAGACTCCTCCCCCACCTTCTTCAGGATCTTGTCCAGTCCCTTATCGAACAGATACGTGGTGTAGGAGCCCTCCTTCGGATCCGTCTTCCTGCCTTCGATGAGGTCCATCAGCCCCTGATAGGAGAACTCGTGCCGCTCCTCGCTCTGGAAGACCGGATACTCGAAGCAGGAATCCGTTCCCAGATGGCAGGCCGGTCCGTCCGGCTCCACCATCACCACCAGGGCATCCCGGTCGCAGTCCGCCGTAATGGATACGATGTGCTGGTAGTTTCCGCTGGTCTCGCCTTTGAGCCACAGCTCCTGACGCGATCTCGACCAAAAGCAGGTCAGTTCCTTTTCCATCGAGATCTCAAGGGACTCCCGGTTCATATATGCCAGGGTCAGCACCCGCTTCGTCACCGCGTCCACCACGATGGCGGGGATCAGACCTTTTTCATCAAATTTCAGTTCATCAATGTTTATCATTATCGCTGCTCCTTCTCTCTGCTTCTTCCCGTCACACGATCCTCGCCGGCACGCCGTGCTCGGCCATCTGCTCCTTCAGGTCGGCTATGCTCACCTCACCGAAGTGGAAGATGGATGCCGCCAGTCCCGCGTCGATATCCGGCACCTGGTCGAAGAGATCCAGGAAATCCCGGATGCTCCCGGCTCCGCCGGAAGCGATGACCGGTACGCTGACCGCTTCGCAGACCGCCCGGAGCATGGGGATGTCGAAGCCCTGCTTCACTCCGTCTGTATCGATGGAGTTCACCACGATCTCGCCGGCGCCGCGCTCCACGCCTTCCTTGATCCAGGAGATCGCTTCCTTTCCCGTGTTCTCCCGGCCGCCTTTGGAAAAGACCCGGTAGACTCCGTCGATCAGGGCCACGTCCGCGGAAAGCACCACGCACTGGTCTCCATAGAGTCTGGCCGCCTCATCGATCAGCCCGGGATTTCGGATGGCGCCGGAGTTCACGCTCACCTTGTCCGCCCCGCACTTCAGCACCCGGTCGAAATCCTCCACCGTGTTGATCCCTCCTCCCACGGTCAGGGGGATGAACACCTGGGAAGCCGTTTCGCACAGGATATCCGTGAACAGCTTCCGTCCCTCCGCGGAAGCGGTGATGTCATAGAACACCAGCTCGTCCGCGCCGGCGCCGGAATAATACTTCGCCAGCTCCACCGGGGAGGATACATCGTTCAGATCCTTGAATTTAACGCCCTTCACTACTCGTCCGTCCTTCACGTCCAGACAGGGAATAATTCTCTTCGTAATCATGTCTTTTCTCTTTCTCCTGATCGTCAGGCTGCTTCACCTGTTCTATTCCGCCAGGGCCACGGCCTCCTTCAGGTCGATGGCACCGATATAATACGCTTTGCCGATGATGGCTCCGTAGAGGTCCATTTCCGCCAGGGCCTGCACATCCTCCATGGCAGACACGCCGCCCGAGGCGGTGATCTGCAGATCGAAGGACGCGGCCAGTTCCCTGTACAGCGACCGGTTGGTCCCCTTCATGGCTCCGTCCTTGCTGATGTCTGTCACGATCAGGGTCTTCACCCCCAGCTCCTGCATCTCCTGGCAGAAAGCGAAGGCATCAAGTCCTGAATCCTGGGTCCAGCCCCTGATGGACACACAGCCGTCCCGGATGTCCACGCCGACAGCCACACGCTCGCCGTACTCCGCCAGGGCTTCCTGCAGAAAATCCCTGTCCGTCACCGCTGCGGTGCCCAGGATCACCCGGTCGATGCCGGCGTCCAGATACCGGCGGACCACTTCCATGCTGCGGATCCCTCCGCCGATCTCACAGAAGCAGCCGCTGCGGCGCTGAATGTCCAGCACGGTCTCGAAATTCGGCGTCGTCCCCTCCTTCGCTCCCTCCAGGTCCACGATGTGGATATGGGAGGCTCCGCAGCGGGCGAAATCCTCGCCGATGGAGCCGGGATCCTCGCTGTACACAGTCATCTCGTCGTAGCGGCCCTTGAACAGGCGGACCGCCTTGCCCTCATATAGGTCGATTGCCGGAAACAGCAGCATAACAAGCTCCTCTCACTACTTCATCCCGCAGAAGGCCCGCAGGATATTCAGTCCGATCTCACCGCTCTTCTCCGGGTGGAACTGACAGCCGAAAACGTTTCCGGCAGCCACCGCCGCCGTCAGCGGCGCCCCGTATTCCGTCACCGCAATGGTGTTCTCCGCGCAGTCCGTCGCATAGAACGAGTGCACGAAATACACGTACGCTCCCTCATCGATGCGGCTGAACAGCGGGCTCTTCTCCCCGGGGAAAGTGATGGCGTTCCATCCGATATGGGGAATCTTATACCCGGCGGGAATCACGTCGGCGATCGGCCGCACGCTGCCCGGGATCAGACCCAGTCCTTCGTGCTCACCGTACTCGAAGCTTTTTTCCAGCAGCAGCTGCATGCCCAGACAGATGCCCAGAACGGGCTTTCCTGCCTTTGCCTGCTGGCGGACCACATCGGCCATCCCGCTTTCTCTCAGCTTTGCCGCCGCGTCCTCGAAAGCCCCCACCCCAGGCAGGATCACCTGATCCGCCGCGTCGATGACCGCCTCATCCGAAGTGACGTGCGCCGTCTCGCCGATGGCGTCCAGCGAACTCTTCAGGGAAAACAGATTTCCCACGCCGTAATCGATTATCGCTATCATTTACAGAACTCCTTTCGTGGAAGGGATCTCATCCGCAAAGGCAGGATCGATGCTCACCGCCGCGCGCATGCTGCGGGCTGCCGACTTGAACGCTCCCTCTATGATGTGATGGCTGTTTTTTCCTGCCAGCTGGCGGATATGGAGATTGCATCCGGCGTTGCGCACGAATCCGAGCCAGAATTCCTCCACCAGCTCCGTGTCAAAGCTCCCCACCTTCTCCGTGGGAATCTGGAGGTCGTAGCCCAGAAAATCACGGCCGGAAAAGTCCACTGCGGTGAGGATCAGCGCCTCATCCATGGGCAGGACCATATGTCCGTACCGGATGATCCCCTTCTTGTCTCCCAAAGCCTGGCGGAAGGCCTCGCCCAAAGCGATGCCGATGTCCTCCACGCTGTGGTGATCGTCCACCTGCGTGTCCCCCTGGCAGCTGACCTCAAGGTCAAACCTTCCGTGGGACGCAAACAGCGTGAGCATGTGGTCCAGGAATCCGACTCCCGTGTCGATCCGGCTGACGCCGCTGCCGTCCAGGTCCAGTTTCAGCTGGATCTTCGTTTCCGCTGTTGTTCTGTTCACTTCTCCGACTCTCATCGGTCCACCTCCGTTTGTTTATTCTATCTTCCAAGGACCTGCGCCGCCGTCTCCGTCATGGCCTCCATCTGCTGCCGGCTGCCCACGGTGACGCGGATATAGTCTCTGATCCTTTCCGTATCGAAATGCCGCACCAGGATCCCCTTTTCCTTCAGCTCCCGGTACAGGGTGTCTCCGTCCATATCCGGATGCCGGGCGAAAAGGAAGTTGGCCGCTGAGTCCGTCATCGCAAAGCCCAGCGCCTTCAGCCTTTCCGCGGTCCACTCCCGGTTCTCCGCCACCTGCCGGCAGTTTTCCCGGATCTCATCGATGCTCTCCAGGGCGCCGATCCCCGCCGCCTGGGTCATGCTGTTGACGTTATAGGGATTGGTGGAATACTTGATGGTGTTCAGGTCGTTCATCAGCTCCCGGCAGGCGATGCCCACCCCGAGCCGTGCTCCCGCCATGGACCAGGCCTTGGAGAAGGTCTGGGTCACCAGCAGGTTGTCGTATCTGTCCACCAGCTTCACGGCGCTTTCCGCGCCGAAATCCACATAGGCTTCATCGACCACCACTACGTGATCCGGATTCGCCTTCAGGATCTTCTCGATATCTTCCAAAGCCAGGGCGATCCCGGTGTTGGCGTTTGGATTGGCCAAGAATACCGTGGCTTCGTTTTTCATATAATCGCTTATGTCCACTGACAGATCCTCCTTCAGGGGGATCTGCCGGTACGGGATCCGGTTCACCTGCGCGAACACCTGATAGAACCCGTAGGTGATGTCCGGGAAAATGGCCGGATTCTCCTCATCGCAGAAGGCCATGAAAGCGTAGTTCAGGATCTCGTCCGAACCGTTGGTGGCCAATACGCTGCGCCGGTCCACGCCGAAGTGCTCCGCAAGCATCTGGTGGAGCTGCTCCCCTTCGGGATCGCAGTAAAGCTGCATGGATCCCGCAGCCTCCGCTGCCCGCCTGACTGCGGCCTTCGGAGGACTGAACGGGGATTCGTTGGTGTTCAGCTTGACGTACTGCCTGTTCTGGGGCTGCTCCCCGGGGGTATAGGCTTCCAGTTCACTGAATCTGCTGCTGAAAAATCTGCTCATCTTTCTGCCTCCGCCTCTGCCTTCTTCCTGACCTCGATCTCCAGAGCGTCCGTGATGGCTTCGATCTCGTCGTGGAGGAATTTGAAGCTTGCCTTGTTGGAGATGAGTCTGGCGCTGATGGGCGCGAAGAACTCCATCACCTCAAGCTTGTTGGCACGAAGGGTGTTCCCCGTCTCCACGATGTCCACGATCACATCCGACAGCCCCAGGATCGGAGCCAGCTCGATGGAACCGTTCAGGTGGATGATGTCGATATCCCTGTCCATGGAGGCGTAATGCGCCCTGGCGATGTTGCTGAATTTGGTAGCCACCCGCAGAGTCCTGCTCTGGCTGTCCCGGAATCCCTGGGGCGCGGCCACGGCCATATTGCAGTTTCCCGTCTGCAGATCCAGAAGCTCGTACACGTTCGGTTCCGTCTCCATGATGATGTCCTTGCCCACCACGCCGATGTCCGCCGCGCCGCGTTCCACGTAGATGGCCACATCCACCGGCTTGACCCAGAAAAAGCGCACGCCGGTGTCGGGGTTCTCGAAGACCAGCTTCCGGTTCTTCTCTTTGATGGCGGGGCAATCGTAGCCCGCTTCTTCAAACATCCGGTAGACCTTTTCTCCCAGACGTCCCTTCGGGAGGGCGATGTTAAGCATCTGCTTCAATTTCCTTCACCTCCCCTTCCGACAGTTTCATGAGTTTTCTGTAGGCCAGTTTGTATGGGATGCTCCGCTGGGCGACCACGGTGTTTCCTGCCTTTATGAGGGTGCGCACCGTATCGTTGAGGGTCTGGATATCCGTATCCTCATCGTACAGCAGGAGGATATCGATATCGTACTCCGCGCTCTCCTGCAGGAGCCGCTCCAGACGGTCCATATAGACGCCGAAGCCGATGGCCCCGGACTTTCTCTTCATCTTCTGCATGAGCCGGTCGTACTGTCCCCCGGAAAGCACGCATTCCGGGATCCCCTGGACGAATCCGTTGAACACGATTCCGTTGTAGTAGTTCACATCGCTGACCACGGAGAAATCCAGGCGGATCATATCCTTCAAGGTCATGTCCGTGAAAGTCCCGATGATCCGTTCCAGATCATCCACCGCCTGCAGGGCCTTCCCCAGAGCCGGCTGCTCCAGGGCGCCTCCCTTAAGAAGCGCGCGCAGCTTCGGCAGCACCGCCTCCGGCCGGCCGTAGATCCTGGTCAGCTTCTCCAGAAGCTCTATTCCACCCGGGGACACATCGTTTTCCTGGCAGATCCTGCGAAGAGTGTGGATGTTCTTGTCCCCCAGACAGGACAGCATCCTGATCCTGGTGGAATCCGTCACGTGGTAGTCCGAAAGGATCGCCGAGACGATGTCCAGATTGGACACGTCGAGGATGCACCCCGAGGAAATGCTCCGCAGAGTTTTTGCGGCCAGCATCAGCACCTCGAAGGTGTTGTAATCATCCACGTCTCCGATGCACTCGATGCCCACCTGCATCAGCTCCTCGAACATGTGGCTGCGCTTGGACACCCGATAGATATTCTCGTTATAGTAGACCTTCTGGACCACTCCCGGCACATCACGGCTGTTCTTCACCACGCTCAGGGTCACGTCCGGCTTGAGGGCCATCAGCTTGCCGTTGGTATCGGTGAAGGTGATGATGTTGACGGACTCCAGGAAGTCCTTGTTTCTCACGTAGAGCTCGAATTCCTCGAATTTGCGGATCTTGAACTGGGTGTAGCCGTAGGCGGCGTACATCGCCCGCAGGTCGAAGATCATCCGCTCGTTCTTCTTCAGTTGTGTGGTATTGACTGGCATATCGTCGTCTGCCTTTCCTGATAATGTAATGAATCGGTGCATTACTGCACCGATTCATCCTAACACTTTATCACGTTAGAGTCAAGAAGTTTATGCCGCGCATCACCGCCTGAGGACATCGGTGAGCTCCTGCCGGTTTTCCACATGAAGCTTTTCAAAAACATTGGACAGGTATTTCTTGACGGTGTTTTCGGAGAAGCCCAGATAATCCGCGATCTCCTTGTTCTTCCAGCCTCTGCCGGCAAGTACGGCCATGATGAATTCCGTTTTGTTCACCCCCGCAGGCGATTCACCGTCGGTGAGCAGTTTGCGCATAGCGATCCATCCGTGGAAGAAATCATTGGTGATGGCATCGATCGTCTCCGCGTCCTCGGGCAGCCGGGATTTGATGTAGACATCCACCAGACCGTTGAGCATGATCTGCATCTCACCCAGGATCTCATACATCCCGTCGGGCTGACAGAGTTCGATGACCTTATCCAGATAGGGTTCCGCCTCTTTGACCTGCTTCTGGTTGACCAGCGCGATGGCCGCAAACGCGTTCAGGTAGCTCAGCGGTATTGGATAGACCTCGCTGGTGAAGGCGTTCGCCGTTTCCACTACGCCCAGGATCTGGTCGTATTTCTCTTTTCGGTAGAGATCATAGCAGTGAATGAAACAGGCCCAGGTCTTGAGTCCCTCCGGAAGCTCCGGGACCAGCTGCGCAATGTCGTGCTGCGACTCATCGGTAGGAAGATTCATGACCGTTCTGGCGGCATAGAGGAGCATCCTGGCCTTCCGCTGGATCAGCGGGCTGTGGTTCTCCTTCGCTCTCTGCAGGGACTTCTCCATGATCCGGAAGGCATTCATTGCCTTGTTATACCTGTGCAGATGCATGGTGGCGAAAGTGTAGATGTACGCCGCGGTAATACGGATATTTATTTCTCCGTGATCCAGGTACAGTCCGGCGATCTCCGCAGCTTCCCTCGCGTTTCCCGTATAGTACGCGTACTCTGCTTCCGCCATCCGCCGCAGATCATCATTGGAAATGGTATTGATCGCTGCCCGTGCGGTCCCGGGCTGAAAAGGCAGGGTCTGAAACGGTGTTACGGTATCGTTTTCTGTCCGTTCCGACTGCAGCCAGTGTGTGAAAGGGGTGATCTCCGTTTCGTCGATGCCGGGGATCACCTTCAGCAGTTCCAGGATCACCGGCGCTGTCGCCACATCCGTCATCCGCCGCTTCCCGTCCCTGGCCGGAAGAGATGCCTGCCGGCAGCTCGCGATGAGCTCACCGTCCGTCTTCGACAGCCGCCGTTTCTGCGTATTCCAGTATTTCCTCGCGTCTGTGCTGCGAGTCAGTATGGATATGATATCCGCTACAGAATACAGCATATCTTCGCCTGTTTCAGTTTCCGACACTCTGATGGCATTCTCTTTGTAGTGAACCAGATTATAATTGTCCAAACCCATGTCTCCTTCCGAAAACAAATGCTCTTCGAAAAGAAGGCTGTAACACTGGTCTCGCAGCGTTACGGCCTTCTTTAAGGTTATCTCTTATTCCGTGAGCCTCTTCTGCGTCCGTTTCCCGGACACTTCCTACTTGACCTTCACCTTCAGGGTGACGTTCTTGCTGTAGGACAGATACTTGTCCATTCCCGGCGAGCTCACTTCGACCAGAACCTTATAGGTCTTGCCCTTCTTCAGGCCCTTCTTTACCGTGACCTTGCCCTTGCTGGAAATGCTGATCTTGCTGTTGCCATCGAGCTTGGAGTATGTCACCTTGCCCTTGGCCTTCTTTACGGTGAAAGCCTTCTTGGTCTTGATGGTGGTCTTCTTTCCTGCCTTTACCTTGACGGTCTTGGCCTTGACGCTCATGGGGTTGTCCCATCCGACCTTCACGTCGCAGGTGGTATCCTCACCGTAGTACGGATCAATACCGGAGACCTTGACATTGTAGTCACCGATGCCCGGCGGGAATTCATTGAATACCGCGCCATCGCTGGCTCTCACGTAGCTGACGTTGTAATCCGTACCCTCGATGAGCTGCTCTCCGTTGATCTCCACCTTGGGGGTCAGCGCGACTCCCGGAGTCACTTCATAGCGGATGTAAGGATATACGTTCACAAACTGCATATACGTGGTGTCAAAGGAAACGTTGGGCGTGAAGTAGTTCAGCGTCTTGTTGCTGCAAAGCCAGATGAGTCCGCTGTTGAGGTCCGTCGTGGTGCCGATGTACCCGCTGCCCTCAGCCGCCGTCACGCGGATCCGGTAGATCGCTGTTCCGCCGGTGGGCGTGCCTTCCGGGTTCACCGCATCCTTTGGATCCATGGTGAGGGGGAACGGAACATTCTCCTCATAGATGGATTCGCCGGTCTTCTCATCGTAGGTCACGTATTTGTCCGCGATCAGGGTGTATTTGTCGGGATCCAGAACGTAATCCCCGTTGGATACCATAACGATGTCCTGCATTTCCTCCAGACTCATGCTGGTGCCCTCTTCCAGATAGTAGATGAAATCTCCGGCATCGACAGTGTAGTCCTCCAGGTTGTTGGAGATGGGATCCAGCAGGAACCATGCGACATCCGAAGGTCTGTCCTCCTTATCATCGCCCCACTCGGCGGTAACATAGAAGAAGACTGAGTCGCCGGAGGTACGCTTAACATTGAAGTAGTCGCCCTTGCCGCTGATCGGCTCTCCGGAAACAACTGCGCTTCCGTCAGGCGCAGTGACCTCCACTTCGCCCGGGTAGAAGCCCCAGTAATATGTGACGCCGTCGACCAGTTCACCTTCGGGATGGGCCACGGTGTAATGACGCACACCGGTGCTGATCTCGACAGTTTCCCCGATCTGAACCGTGCCGAGCTCCGTGCGGTCCAGAGCTTCGAAATCACTGTTTACATTGACTGTGACCGAATCCTTACATACAGGCTGGTCATTGTGATAGACTCTGCACCGTACACCCACTTCTTCGTTGATGCTGTCCTGGCCCTCCTTCATCTGACGGAAGGTGACCGCGGCAATGGAAGGGTCTTCCGCATTCGGGCGGAGCACCGCGTAGGAGTTTCCTGAGGTGATCTCCCAGCGATAAGTGAGTCCCACCTTATCTTCCGGATTGTTCGTGCTGGTATCCACATCAGCGTTGAGCAGGATCGTTCCTCCCGGAAGCGCCGTATAGAGGTCAAACTCCGAAGATACCGTCACGTAGTAATTTGTCGCCGCATAGGACTGTTCTGTCGTTGCCCAGACGGCAATGGACAGAGCTGCCGCTAACACCACTGCCAGCAGGATCGCAGGCAGTTTTTTCATCGTTTTTGTCATGATTGTTCCTCCTTTTGATCTCTGCAAGGTCAGTTATTTAACGACGACCTTGGTCCCGATAGTGATATTGTTGTACAGCCACACGGAGTTGTTCTCCGCCACGCGGACTCTTCCGCCGGACACGTTGCTGCCCAGACGGCTGTCGTGGATGGAACCGTCCTGATTCCAGACGTAACCGTTGAATCCGCAGTCGTTGCCGAAGTTCACGCCGTTGTTCCAGTGTACTTTACTTCCGCCTTCGTTGTATTCATGTCTCGGCGTCTTGCTGTCGACGGTGAAGGTTCCGCTCTGCGTAGGCGTTGAGGACTTGCCCAGAGCGCAGGAGAAGGTGTAGATCCTCTTCCACTTGCCCTTGCTTCCGCTGTAGACTCGTGTCTGATGATTGCTCTTGATGACGTAGATAAGATATTTGGTGCTGCTGGACCACTTGTTGGCCTGGCGGTCGTACTTGTCTCCCAGGTTTCTGGTGCAGATGCCAGTGCTCTTGCTGAACTCATACCAGTAACCGCCGATCTTCTTGGTTCCGGTCGCGATCTTGCCGTTGCCCAGGCTGTAGCGATGGCCTCTGTCCGAGCCATAGAACCAGCCCTTGGAATTGACGGCTCTGCCCTTGTTCTTCCCGCTGGTGAAGAAATAGTACAGGCTTCCGTTGATCCGGATGGCGCCGGTCTTCATGACGCCGGCATCCGAGAAGTAGTATCTGTAGCCGTTGATCTTGCACAGTCCGGTCTTGGCCTTGCCGGATTTGGTGAAGTAATACTTGTTTCCGTCAATGGTCTTCCAGCCGGTCTGCATCACACCGGTGCTGGTGAAGTGGTAACGATAGCCGTCCAGCTTCAGCCATCCTGTGCAGGCCTTGCCGCTGCTCGGACTGAAATAGTACTTGCAGTTCTTGTATTTCAGCCAGCCCGTGTGCATCTTGCCGCTCTTCGGCTCGAAGTAGTATTTCCCGGTGTCCAGCTTCTTCATGCCTGTCTTCATGACACCGTTTTCACCGAAATAGTACCGGTCGCTTCCCTGGGTCAGCCATCCCGTCTTCATCTTGAAGCTTGTGGGATTGAAATAGTATTTCTTGTTGCTGAGGACCTTCCATCCGGAAACCATGGCGCCGTAGCTGCTTCCCGCAACGTCCGGGGCGGTTCCTTCCGGATTGCAGTAGTACTTCGATCCGTCAATGTCAGTCACCCACTTGACCTTCATGTATCCGGTATCCAGATCGAAATAGTAGGTGGCTCCCCCGATCATGACCTTGCCCTTGGCGAAGACCTGCTCCTCAAGATTCGTGAAATACTTCCAGCCTGTTTCGTCCTGTACCCACTGCTCCGTCTGGAACTCAAAGTACGGGATGTCCTCAGCCGGCTCCTCCTCTTCCGGAGGGAAAGCCTGCTGGTCAGCCACTGGCTGCTCCACGGCATCCTGATCGCCTGCTTCATTCTGCTGGACAAGCACCTGCTCCGCAGGTTCCTGAGCTGCCGCCTGGTCCTGGGCATCGACGCTTGCCGCGAAGGATACGGCAGGCACCATCGCAAAGACCATGCATAATGAAATCACAAACGAAATGATTTTTTTCATATGGCTCCTCCTTTGTTCTAATCTCAATATCTTGCGCTTTGTAAACTAATTGATAGAGTATTATACCATTAAATGGGTATTCGGTGAACGATAAAATATGATTTTTCAAAATATTTATTCATCGCCACTTCCCTGCTTTCGGGGCGGTTTTTCCCCGTGGTATTGATAATAGGTCGTCTTGATATCCCCGTTGTAGAGTTTCCTCCGGCGGTTCGCCGGCCGCCCCATGGCTTCCTGGAATTCTTCATCCGCAGTGATGGCGAAAAGATTCCAGGTGGGTTTCTCCGCCAGAGCCTGCCGGAAGGTCTCGTACATCTGCCGCAGCTGTTCCGTGGTGCCGATGCGGATCCCGTAGGGAAGATTCGTGACCATGACGACCCCCTGCTCTTTCTTCCAGGGGTCTTTCTTTCCGAGATCCTTCGCCGAGGCGTCCCTGCCGCCTTCCGCCGCGAGCAGTCTTCGCACATCCATCCGGCGGAAACAGACCGCCTGATCCACGCCGGCCTCCACAGCGTTCTGCCGGGCGGCCCCCACTGCCTTTGCATCGATGTCGTAGCCGTAGATCTTAAGGGGCGCGTCCGTTCGGATCTCCCCGAAAGCACGGGTCCGCTCCCTTCGCCAGATCTCCTCCGGGACCTGCTCCCACTCTTCCGAAGCGAACCTGCGGTTCAGTCCCGGCGCGATGTTCATTCCGATCATGGCCGCTTCGATGGGGATGGTCCCGCTTCCGCAGCAGGGGTCCACCAGGATCCTGTCCTCCCGCCAGAAGCTGAGCTTCACCAGCGCCGCCGCCAGCGTCTCCTTCATGGGCGCGGCCACGTCCTCAACCCGGTATCCCCTCTTGTGCAGGCCGGAGCCCGACGTGTCGATGGTCAGGGTGGCCCGGTCCTTCAGCAGGGTCAGCTTCACCGTATAGGCTGCCCCGGTCTCCGGAAGCTCCTCCGTCACGTAGAACTCCTGCAGCCGGTTGACGATGCCCTTTTTCACCGTACGCTGACAGGCCGGTTCGTTGTGCAGCTTCGACTTCACGGTGGTGCAGGTCACGATAAACTGCCCGTCCGCCGGGATCCATTCCTCCCAGGGGATCCCCATGGTGCGCTGGAACAGGGTCTCAAAATCCGGCGCCTCAAACTCCGCCACCTTCAGCAGCACCCGGTCGGCGCAGCGCAGCCACAGATTCGACCGGACGATGCCGGTCTCATCCGCGGAATACGTGACCTTGCCGTCCTCGGTCCGTACAATTTCGTATCCCAGTTCCTCGATCTCCCGCCGGACAACAGCCTCCAGTCCGAAAGCCGCTGTGGCGATCAGTTCCAGCTTCACGATAAATCACTCCTCAGCATCCGCGTTATTTTTTCTTCACCAGCTTGTAGAGCGGCGAAGACTCATCAGCAAAATAGTTCTCGTCGTCGGACTTGTATTTTCTCATCAGCCTCTCCAGATGGGGATCTTCCTTGATCTCCTCCTGATGAAAGGCCCGTTCCGCCGCGTTCATCTCCCCCACGGACTTCATGTGGGCGCCGAAGGGTCTGGGGAGCATGATCATGTAGACCACCGGCACGATGACGAGCAGATGAACGATGGTGAAGATCACTGCCGGCAGGATGCACGAGGTGGGTTCTACACCGAAGTAGACCGGAACGAAGCAGGCGAGCACGCCGATGAGCCAGATCGCCTCCGGGATGTACCACCGCTCCACCTTCCGCAAAGCCTGGGACATTGCCCTGTCGTAATAGGTTCTGGCTTTTCCCTCCCGGCGCATCATCATGGCCCAGCGATTGCGGCTGAAGTAGAGCTTCAGGCCGGTGAGATAATCCTCAAAGGCTGTGCTGTCCCCGCCGGTGGTTTCCGGTCCGTCTCCTGCTCCTGCCGGATCATCCGCCCCGGCTTTCGCCGGATCGGCGGCATCCTCTGCATCTTCCGCTTTTCCCATGATCACTTCCGTCAGAATGACCTTTCCTTCACCCATGACCAGAATGTCTCCGGTGACCCCATGGGGAAAATCGATGACGGCCTGTTCCTGGGGCCGGATCATTTCGCTGCTGTCCCCGCAGGACACCACACAGTAGCCCTCCAGACAGAAGATGCCATAGGAAGACGTGACCTCCGCGGCGTCAGCGCTCATCTCGATGGGCGAGGCGGTCTGGCGCAGCTTCTTCACGTCCATCCTGGCCTGACACCCCTTGGCATAGATCAGGTTGTAATCCCGGATCAGCCTTCCGTAGCATTTGGTCTTCACTGCTCCGTCGAAGGTGTCCTGCTCCAAAGTCTGCAGGTGGGCGGTGCGCTCTTCCCCGTGGGCGAGGACCACATCCCCCTCCAGCACCATCAGGATCCGGTCGTAGTCCGGCAGTTTCGTAAAGGAGGATTCCTCCCTTTCGGAATTCGCCGTGCTCAGACGCCAGATGAAGTCTCTGTCCAGATACTTCGCGCCCTCCGGAAAGATGGCCAGTTCCCAGGTCTTCCCCCCGGACCAGCTGCTTTCGAGCTGTTGCTCTTTTTTGATGACTCTAAGCTGCATTTGATCACTCCTTCGTCCACGTGAATCGATTGCCGAATATGTCGTATCCAACGATGTGCAGGGTCCCTTCCCCCGCTTGTCCGGTATTCTCTGCGATCTGCCGGGGGATGTCCGTTCCCTCCCGTCCTGCCAGCATCTTCCGGCAGACGTGCTCCCTGCCCGACCAGGCCGGATCGACGCTCCAAAAGCTGATGAGGTCAAGGCTGTTTTCCGCGGGATCCTCGTTGATGTGATCCGCCACGATGGCTCTGTCCTGTTCCCTGATCTGTGTCAGATCGGGCTGGCAGTGGATCAGAGACAGCCTTTCGTTTAGGTGCTTCGCCTGGACGAAGGTCCTCGGCCGAAGCTCATACGGTCCCAGGGGCCGCTCCACCAGGAACGGCCGCCGGGGCATTCCCTCGTCCGCCGCTTCCATGGCCTCCGCCATCCGGGGGATCTGGGAGCCGATGGCCACATCTCCTTCATCGCACATGATCCATGGCCTGCCTTTGCGCGAGCATACCGCGCCCAGAGTCCCTGTCCCGGCGAAAAAATCCGCGCACAGATCTCCGGGGTCGGTGCAGGCTTCCACGATGCGCTCCAGCAGTTTCTCCGGCTTCTGGGTGGCGTATCCCCGTCGTTCCGAGGAGGTGCGGCCCACCATGTCGATGCTCCACACGTCCTTCATGTTCACCATGATATACCAGCCGAGATCGTCCTTGAACTCCTCCACGCCCTTGAAGTGATACGGTTTGAACCCGCGGTTGTAGGACTTCTCCTTCAGGATCTTGAACAGATACTTCTTCGTTTTGGCGTAGAACAGCAGGGTGTCGTGCTTTCTGGCGAAGCTCCGCTTGCTGGCTCCGCCGGATTTGTACGTCCAGACCACCTCGTTGATGAACATCTCCTCACCGAAGATCTCGTCCAGCATCATCTTGACGTAATGGGACCCGTGCCAGTCCAGGTGCACCCAGAGGCTTCCCGTATCCGTCAGCAGCTGGCGCATCAGAAAGAACCTGACCGCCAGCATCTCCAGATATGCCCCAAGATCGTTGCCCCAGTTGTCCTGATAGGCTCCTACCTTGAGCACTGGGGACTTCTTTCCGTCCCTTCCGACGATCTGCACGGAGGACTGGTATTTGGCACTGGAAAAGAACGGCGGATCCACGTAGATCAACTGGATCTTTCCCGCCATGCCCTTTTTCTTCAGGAGCCAGACCATATAGTCGAGATTGTCTCCCGCGCCGATGCGGTTGAACGACTCCCCGTCCGCAGCGCAGCCGGCCGCGTAGATCTCGTCCACCGCAAAGTCAGGAAGGTCCTCCTCCATGATCTGCTCAAACCGCTGCCGTCCCCGCCGCAGTGCCTCGGCCAGTTCCTCTATCCGGTTATGTTTACCTTCTCTTTTTTCCATGGGTCTTTCGTTTTTCTCCTCTTCCCAGAAGGATCTCTTTCGCGTCTTCTCTTCCGGCTTCCTTCAGGGCCTCCGCCACCAGCTGGCGGTTCTCTCTCTTGTGGAAGTGGAGCAGCGCCCGCTGCAGCTGCTTCTCCCGCAGGGTCTTCGCCACATATACCGGCTCTCCCGTCAACGGATCCATTTCCGTGTAGTACATGCAGGTGGCCAGCGTGCCTGGAGTGGGATAGAAATCCTGCACCTGATCCGGAACGAATCCGGTCTCCTTCAGGTAGAGCGCCAGCTCCACCGCATCCTCCAGGGTGCTCCCCGGATGAGAGGAAATAAAATAGGGAATCATGTACTGCTTCTTTCCCAGCTTCCGGTTCGTCCGCTCATACGCAGCGCAGAAGCGGTCGAACACGTCCTTTCCCGGCTTGTGCATCCGGGAGAGCACTTCATCCGATACGTGCTCCGGAGCGACCTTCAGTATTCCGCTCACGTGCTCCCTGCACAGTGCCTCCAGAAAGCCCTTCCCGTGCTCCCGGTCTGCCAGGAGATAATCGTAGCGGATCCCGGACCGGATGAAGACCTTCTTCACACCATCGATGCTCCGGGCCTCTTCCAGAAGCTGCAGATACTCTTCGTGATCCGCCTCCAGCATTTTGCACGGCCGGGGCGTCAGGCAATCCCTGTTTTTGCACATCCCTTCCTTGAGCTGTTTCCGGCAGGAAGGGTGCCGGAAGTTTGCTGTGGGGCCGCCCACATCGTGGACGTAGCCTTTGAACTGCGGATCTTCGCTCATGCGCCGGATCTCTTCCAGCACAGACTCGTTGCTCCTGCTGCGCACCTCCCTGCCCTGGTGGTAAGTGATGGCGCAGAAGGCGCATCCGCCGAAGCATCCCCGATTCGCCGTCACGCTGTACTTCACCTCTGTGATGGCGGGAACGCCTCCTGCTTCCTTGTAGCCGGGGTGATAGTCCCGGGCAAAGGGCAGGCTGTACAGATCGTCGAGCTCCTCCCGCTCCAGCACAGGCTGCGGCGGGTTCTGGATCACATAGTGACCTTCTTCGTATTCCTCCAGCAGACGTCTTCCCCTCACCGCATCGTTGCTGCGGTACTGCAGGGCAAAACTCTCCGCGTATTTTCGCTTTGATGAGCGGATCTGGGCGAACGCAGGGAGGATCACATCATCCTCGAAGATCTCCGGATCCTTTGCCTTCACGCAGGTTCCCCGGATCCATCCGATGTCCTTCGCCTCGATCCCCGCTTCCAGCGCCTCCGCGATCTCCAGGACAGCCCGCTCTCCCATGCCGTAGATGAGAAGATCTGCCTTTGCGTCCATCAGAATGGAGCGGCGGACCTGATCCGACCAGTAGTCGTAATGCCCCAGGCGGCGGAGACTGGCCTCCAGGCCTCCGATGATCACCGGAACGTCCCGGTAAGCTCCCCGCGCCAGATTGCTGTAGACGATCACCGCCCGGTCAGGACGCCTGCCCGCCTTGCCGCCGGGGGAATACACATCCCGCTTCCTGCGGTGCTTGAACACGGAGTAGTTGTTGACCATGGAATCCACGCAGCCGCTGCCGATGAGAAACCCCAGCCGGGGTCTTCCGAACCGGCGAAAGTCCTCCGGGCTCTTCCAGTCAGGCTGGGCCAGGACTGCCACCCGGTATCCCCGGGACTGGAGCAGCCGTCCGATGAGCGCCGTGCCAAAAGACGGGTGATCTACATACGCATCCCCCGTCACCAGGACGAAATCCACCTGATCCCATCCCTGCTCCCGCACTTCTTTGGCTGTCACCGGAAGAAACATCGCTCCCGCTCCTCTCCAGTCCTTCTTCATCAGTCACATTGTAACACACTGACCAATACGAAAAAAGAACCGCCGCATTTCCGCGGCAGTTCTTCTGTTTACTGTTGTGATCAACCGAGGTATTCCATGACCGCCTGTTTCACCGCGTTGCCATCGGCGATTCCCTTCACCTTCGGCATCACGCTTCCCATCAGCTTCCCCATGGATGCTCTGCCGCTGCCGGCATCGATGCCCGCGTCCGCGGCGGTCTGCTTCACGAGATCCAGGATCTCTTCCGGGGTAAGCTGCTTCGGCATGTACTGCTTCAGCACCTCGATCTCTGCGTTGTAAGCGTCTACCAGATCTGTTCGTCCGGCAGATTCAAAGTCAGCCAGGGCGTCCTTCCTCATCTTGACCTGCTTGGCCAGGATCGCGGCAACCCCTGCGTCGTCGATCTCTTCCCTGTTGTCCACCTCATACTGCTTGACAGCAGCTCTGACGAAACTGATCGTTTCCTTGCGGACAGTTTCTCTTTTTTTCATTGCGTCCTTAAAGTCAGCATCCAATCTTTCTTTTAAGGTCACTTCCAACACTCCTTCGCAATTCTATTCCGGACTTCCAATACAGAAAACAAGCTTAGTACTTTCTCGCTTTCTTTCTGGCCGCCTCAGACTTTTTCTTTCTTCTTACGCTCGGCTTCTCATAGTGCTCTCTTTTTCTGACCTCAGCCATGACGCCATCTCTGGCGCACGATCTCTTGAATCTCTTCAGAGCGCTCTCCAAGCTTTCGTTCTCTCTGACGATTACCTGTGCCATCCCGTCTCACCTCCTGACTTTGTATAATCATGTGGTTCGCTCACAACGTTGCCATTATACTATTTCAAAATGGCGAATGCAAGAACTATCAACTGAAAAAGTGCAATACGCCGGTACTTGGACACCGAACGCTGCACTTTCAGCAGAGTTTCCGTTTATCGGATCACCTTTTCCCGCTGACGCCTCTTCGGTCATCAGCCCGGAGGCCAGGTCATCTTGCGCTTGCCCAGCAGATGGAAATGCAGGTGCTTCACCGTCTGGAATCCATCCTCGCCGCAGTTGTTCACCAGGCGGTAGCCGTTGTCCAGACCGAGGTCCTTCGCCAGATCCTTCACCTTCAGCATGATGGTGCCCACCAGTTCCTTATCCTCTTCCTGCAGGTCATCCAGAGATTCGATGTGCTTCTTCGGAATGATCAGCACGTGGACAGGAGCCTGGGGATCAGCGTCGTGGAAGCACATGATCTGCTCGTCCTCATATACCTTATTCGAAGGGATCTCGCCGTTAGCGATTTTACAGAAAATGCAGTCGCTCATTTCTTCACATCCTTTCCTTCAATGAATATGAAACAAATATACCACTATTGTTTCACAAAATCAATCCAAGACATCCATCCGCGAAGATTTCCGTAAGCTTCACCTGTCTGAAGGTGTTCAGCATCTCTCCGCTCTCCTCTTCGCGGCAGCGGACATAGACCCGGATATAGTTGTCCGTCAGGCCGGTGACCATGCCTTTTTCGGGCAGATACTCCTCCATCAGGACCGTCCTCTCCTGTCCCAGGTTCTTCCTGCAAAAGCTGGTTCCAGCCTTTGCGCCTGCCTCCTGGAGGGCGTCGCTTCGCCGGTTCTTCACCTGGGGTGAGACCTGCTCCTTCATGGACGCCGCGGCTGTCTTTGGCCGCGGGGAATAGCGGAACACGTGGGTCCTGCAGAATACGCACTCTCCGATCAGGTCCACGCTGTCCTGATGATCCCTCTCCTTCTCTCCCGGAAAACCCGCGATGATATCCGTGGAGATCCCGTAGAATGGGTCCGCCTCCCGCACCGTTTCCACGATCCTGAGGTATTCCTTCCGGTCGTAAGGCCGGTTCATCGCCTTGAGGATCCGGTCACTTCCGCTCTGGGCGGACAGATGCAGATGATGGCAGAGCCGCCCGTACTTCAGCAGCCGCTTCACGTAATCCGCGTTCACCACCGCCGGTTCAAGGGAGCTGAGCCGGATGCGGAATTCCCCCGGCAGAGCATCGAGAGCGGCGATGACCCGCTCCACCCCGTAGGGCTCCTCAGCCGCTTCATGATCGGAAGAACCGCAGATGCCGCCGCCCTCCTCCATGCCGTAGAGCGCCGTGTTGATCCCGGTGAGCACGATCTCTTTGTAGCCTTCCGCCACCAGCTGCTCCGCCTCCTGGATGATCTCCTCCAGGTCCCGGCTGCGGATATTGCCTCTGGCGTACGGGATCACGCAGTAGCTGCAGAACCGATTGCACCCCTCCTGGATCTTGACGTAGGCCCGGGTCCGGTTCTCCGCGCTGGTCACCAGGCCGATGCTCTCGTAGTGGTCGATGTCCTCCCAGTCGAGGATATGGGTATCCTGCTCCTGCCGGCGCTGCCGCACGAACTCCTCCACATAATCCGGCAGCGTGCTCTTCTCGTTGGTTCCGGTGACGATGTCCACGCCCTCGATCCCCTTCACTGCTTCCGGATCGATCTGGGCGTAGCATCCCGTGACCGCCACCACGCTGTCCGGGTTGACCTTTTTCATCCGCCGGATGTACTGCCGGGACTTGCGGTCTGCCACTGCCGTCACCGTACAGGTATTGACCACGTAAACATCGGCGAATTCCCTTTCGCCTACGATCTCGTGGCCCCGCTGCCGGAACATGCGGGCCATGGCCTCTGATTCATATTGATTGACTTTACACCCGAGGGTGTGAAATGCGATCTTCATATTTCTGTTTCCTCAGACGATCCGGTTCAGATCCCCGCCCTCCATAAAGCTGCGCAGGTTGTCGGCGCAGATATCGATGACCAGCTGCCGGATCTCCACCGGGGTGAAGGCGATGTGCGGAGTCAGCACGCAGCGGGGCGCGGTGAGCAGCGGATTGTCCGGCGAAGGCGGCTCTGTGGAGAGCACGTCCGCGCCGAAGCCGCTGAGTTTTCCGCTCCGCAGCGCCTCCGCGACAGCTTCTTCGTCCAGAAGTCCTCCCCTGGCGGTATTGATCAGGATCGCTCCATCCTTCATCCGGCGGATGAACTCTCCGTCCACCATCCCCCGGTTCTCCTCCGTCAACGGGCAGTGCAGGCTGACCACATCCGAGCGGATCGCCTCCTCCGGATCCCGGCTGTAGATGCTGACGCGCATCCCAAAGGCCTGCGCCAGCTGTTCCATCCTTCGTCCGATGTTGCCGTACCCCACGATGCCCAGGCTTTTGCCGTGCAAAAGCAGGAGCGGTCTGGGGGTATAGGCGCAGCCGGTCTCCTCTGTCCATTTGCCGGCGTGGATATCCGCGTCGAATCCGCCGATCTGATTGGCCAGCGTCAGCAGCAGCGCGAAAGCATGCTGGGCCACGGCCTCCGTCGAATAGGCCGGAACATTGCACACGGCTATGCCCCGCTCCTTCGCGCAGTCCAGGTCGATGTGGTTATAGCCGGTGGCCGCAGGTCCGATGAACCGCAGGCCCGGAACCGCTTCCATGACCTCCCGGTCCACGGCGAACTCGTCCACCATCACCGCCTCGGCCTTCGCTTCCCTCAGTCGCCGGATGCCTTCCTCCTTCGTGGAATGCGCATATATGGTGAGTTTGCCCAGTGCCTCCACCTTCGACCAATCGATGTCTCCCCGGTCGATCACCTCGTGATCCAGAAAAACGATGTTCATTCTTTCTGCTCCTGTCTTACAGTTCCAGCTCATACATGATCATGGCGATGGCCGCCATGCCCGCGGTCTCCGTGCGCAGGGTGGTCCTGCCCAGAGTGACTGACCGGCCTCCGGCAGCAATCACCTGCTCCACCTCTGCGTCGCTGAATCCCCCCTCCGGTCCGATGAGCACCGCGATCCGCGCGGGGGCATTCTGCGGCACCTCGGTGGGGATCTGCGCATCCGGCGGCGCGGCCCGCAGCACGTCCTTGATGGTGGTCCCCTGCTCGTTTTCATAGGGGATCAGGACCAGATCATAAGCCCCCGGCTGTTCCCTGTCCCCCAGTTCCTCCAGGACCCGGCTCATGTTCACCGCCTCACTCACTTCCGGAATGATCCCCCGCCGGCACTGCTTGACCGCCTCCGCGGACACCTTCTGCCACCGGCTGATCTTCTTCCCGAAATTTCCTTTGTCCGTCACCACCGTCCGGTCCATAAAAACGGGAACGATCCTGCGCACCCCGAGTTCCACGCACTTCTGGATGATGGTCTCCATCTTCCCCTGCCTGGGAATGCCCTGATACAGGGTGACCTGCACTTTGGGCTCAGCGGCGCACTTCTGTTTGTCCAGGATCTTCAGCACCGCCTCCTCCCTGTCCAAAGACAGGATCTCCGCTCTGTACTCCCACTCATTGCCGTCGGAAACATCCACCTGGTCTCCCGGCCTGAGCCGCAGCACCTTTCCCATATGCTTAAGATCACCGGCGTCTTCTATTGTGATCGTATCCATGCCGATCTGTGCCGGCTCAACGAAAAAACGACTCATTCTTCTCCTCTTTCGTCAGTACCTCTCCCTGTCGACTGCATCTGCCCCAGGCTCCGATTGCAGTTTTGAAATGCTGAGAGAACGATCTGCAACCGTCCCCCCTGCAAAGGCTGGTCAGATCCGCGCGAGAATGGCGCACCACTCGCCTTCGGTCACGACCAGGTCAACGGTAAATCCCGCATCACGAATGGCTGCGGAGACGATGTCCTTTTTCTCCAGGAGTATGCCGGAGGAAATGAACGCGCCGCCTTCCTTCAGATGCTCCGCCGCAGACGGCGCCAGCTTCATGACCAAATCCGCCATGAGATTCGCCACGATGATGTCCGCGGCGAAGTCGACGCCCTGGGTCAGGTCTCCCTGGCTGATCCGGACGCGATCTTCGCATCCGTTCCGCATGACGTTTTCCTGAGCTGCGCGAACGGCGTCCGGATCGATCTCGATGCCCAGAACGTCCTTGCATCCAAGCAGCGCAGCGCCGATGGACAGGATGCCGGAGCCGCAGCCCACATCCATGATCTGCAGGCCGGCTCCGCTCTCCGGCGACGCCGCCTTGTTCCTCTTCTGGATCTCCATCTGCATCAGGGCCATGCAAAGCCTGGTCGTCTCGTGGGTTCCGGTCCCGAAGGCCATGCCCGGATCGATCTCGATCACCAGCTGACCTGCCTTTGGGGTATACTCCTCCCAGGAGGGCCTGACCACGATCCGGTCGGTCATCAGGGCGGGCTTGAAGTTTTCCTTCCACTTGTCCTTCCAGTCCTCGTCGTTCACCACCTCGGACTCGGCGTAGAGCCGGCCGAAGTCCACGTTCCAGCCGAACTTGCCTTCCAATTCCAGGCTCTTGAGCTTCATGACCTGGATCTTCAGGTCCTGCAACTGCTGTCTGCCCTCCTCCGTATCGTCCAGGTAGACGCTGACCACGGGTTCCCGGTCCGCACCGGACCGCACCGACTCATCGATGTAGTCCCATCCGTATTCGTTCTTTTTGTCCAGAATGTCCTGCAGATCCGCCGGATCATCCACGGAGATCGCGGTGATCCCGTTTCGCATCAGCATTTCCGTCACTGCCTCGACCCCCTGGGACGACGCATGGATCTTCAGTTCGATGTATTTCATTGTCTTCTTCCTCTCTGTCTTCTCCGTTCAGCATACCGCCATTATACAGGACGAGGCCGCCCACTTACAAGACCATAGACGGTCCACCAAACCAAAAGCCGCCGGGCGAGACCACTCCTCATGGTCTGCGGCCGGCGGCCATTCTTCAAGTATAGACCGAAGCGCAGGATTTTTCGTTCGCAGCCGACAATGCTGCGGGCGAAAAAGACAAGCTTCATCAGGAGAAGAATTCCTTAATGGATGACAAGAACCCACTCTTCTTCTGGTAGCACTCATCCGTGACCGCGTCACGCATGGCCTGGATCGCCTTCTTCTGCTTGCCGTTCAGCTTGGTGGGCACCTCCAGGCTGACCTTCACATACAGGTCGCCCTTGCGGTTGCTCCTCAGGCTCTTGATGCCCTTGCCCTTCAGACGGAAGACGGTCCCGGGCTGGGTGCCCGCGGGCACCTTGTACTGGACCTTTTCCTCCAGAGTCGGGACGACGATCTCATCGCCCAGAGCAGCCTGGTCGAAGGAGATGGGGATCTCCAGCCACAGGTCCTGTCCACGGCGCTCAAAGAGCTTGTGGGGACGGACGTTCAGAACGATATAGAGATCTCCGTCCGGTCCGCCGTTTATGCCCGGCTCTCCCTGGCCCCGGATGGGGATGACGGAGTCGTTGTCCACGCCGGCGGGGATGTTCACGGTGATCTTCACGGTGTCACGCACGCGGCCGGTGCCGTTGCAGTCCGTACAGGGAGATTCGTTGATCTGGCCAGTGCCGTTGCAGTCCGGGCACGGGGATACGCTCTGGAAGGTTCCCAGAGGAGTCCTCTGCTGGGTCCGGATCTCGCCGGTTCCGCCGCAGTTGGGGCAGGTCTTCTTGGACGTACCAGGTTTTGCGCCCGTGCCGTCGCAGGTCTTGCAGCGGACGTTCTTCGTCAGCTTGATCTGCTTTTTGCACCCAAAAGCCGCCTCGGTGAAATCGATGGTCATGGACTTCTGGATGTCATTGCCCTTCCGCGGGCCGTTGCTTCTGCGCTGACCGCCGAAGGCCCCGCCGAAACCGCCGCCGCCGAAGGCGCCGCTGAACATGTCGAAGATGTCCTCGAAACCGCCGAAGCCGCCGAAGCCCGCGCCAGCGAAGCTGTTTGGATCCACTCCCGCGTGACCGAACTGGTCGTACTTGGACTTCTGCTCCGGATCGGACAGCACCGCATAGGCCTCGTTGATCTCCTTGAATTTCTCCTCAGCTTCCTTGTCCCCTTGATTCTTGTCCGGGTGGTACTTCATTGCCAGCTTGCGAAATGCCTTCTTGATCTCGTCATCACTGGCACCCTTTTGCAGGCCCAGCACCTCATAATAATCTCTCTTATCTGCCATTGTGCATCATCCTGTTTAATTATTTCTATTATCCACGTTCAGGAGCTACCGAAAAACGATAGCTCCTGTAACTTCTGCCTTATCGCGGCCCGCTGCTTCGCGGGCCAGAGACTGTTTCTTATTTTTCGTCGTCGTCAACGACTTCGAAGTCTGCGTCCACCACGTTGTCATCGCCGGAGGCTGCGCTGCCGGAAGCACCCATGTTAGGGCCTGCGCCCGCTGCGCCGTTCATGCCGCCCGCGAATCCGCTCATGTCCGGACCGGCTCCGCCCATGCCAGCGCCTGCCGCGCCCTGGGCTGCCTGCGCCTGCTGGTACATCTTGGCGGAGATGGTGTGGAACTTCTCCGTCAGAGCCTCAGTCTTGGCCTTGATGTCGTCGATGTTGCCGGCCTCCAGAGCCTTCTGCAGAGCATCCTTAGCGCCGTTGATGTCGTTCTTCTCGTCCTCGGACAGAGCCTGATCCAGTTCCTTGATGTTCTTCTCGGTCTCGTAGATCAGTGTCTCAGCCTGGTTCTTGACCTCGACCTCTTCCTTGCGCTTCTTGTCTTCCTCGGCGTACTGCTCCGCTTCCTTGACCTTGGCGTTGATCTCGTCATCGGACAGCTTCGTGGAAGAAGTGATGGTGATCTGCTGGGACTTGCCGGTACCCAGATCCTTGGCGCTGACGTTTACGATGCCGTTGGCGTCGATGTCGAAGGTGACCTCGATCTGCGGTACTCCACGAGGTGCCGGCGGAATGCCGGTCAGCTGGAAGCGGCCCAGAGTGGTGTTTCCGGCTGCCATGTCGCGCTCACCCTGCATGACGTGGATGTCGACGGCAGGCTGGTTGTCCGCAGCTGTGGAGAAGATCTGGCTCTTCTTCGTCGGGATCGTAGTGTTACGCTCGATGAGCTTGGTGGCAACGCCGCCCAGAGTCTCGATGGACAGGGACAGAGGCGTTACATCCAGCAGCAGAACGTCGTGGACCTCGCCGGTCAGAACGCCCGCCTGGATCGCTGCGCCCAGAGCTACGCACTCGTCCGGGTTGATTCCCTTGAAGGGATCCTTGCCGGTAATTTTCTTCACCGCATCCTGGACCGCCGGGATTCTGGTGGAACCGCCCACCAGGATGACCTTGGCCAGGTCTGCCATCGTAACGCCTGCGTCTGCCATAGCCT
>CACXCQ010000117.1 GCA_902766185.1 uncultured Eubacteriales bacterium | reverse complement strand
GCCCGGGGAAGGTCCTCCTTCTGATTGACCTTGCTGATGCCCACCGAGGAACCGGATCTGGCCGGCTTCACGAACAGGGGATACTCCCCCTGGAAAAATACATCCACGCCTTCCGCCGCCTCCGCGGGATCGCAGCCGCTTCGGTGGATGATGCAGCACTTGGCCTGATCCGCCGCCTCCGCCTGAGAGACCAGCGCCTTGGTCACGCCCTTGTCCATGCAGGCCGCAGAGCTGTAGGAATCGGAACCCACGAAGGGTATCCCCGCCGTCTGCAGCAGTCCCTGAATGGTTCCGTCCTCGCCGTTTTTGCCGTGGAGCACGGGGAAGACCACGTCAACAGAGAGCACCTGCCGCTCTCCCTCCCGACAGAACAGGAATCCTTTCTCTTCCCTGTCCAGCGAAAGGCTCATGCTCCGGTTTTCCGGATCCTCCTCCCACCTGCCGCTGCGGATCGCCTCCGGGTCCGGGCTGGTCAGAAGCCATCGTCCGTCTCCAGTGATCCCGGCAGCCAGGACATGGTACTTTGATTTGTCGATCTGATCCAGGATGGATGCCGCCGAGATGCAGGATATCTCATGCTCCGATGAGACGCCGCCGAACAGCACCAGGATCGTTTTTTTCTGTTCCATAGTTCAGTTTCGTTCCTTATCAGTACACTGCCCCGAGACCGGTGAGATTGATGATGTCGTTGCTGATGGTCTGCACGGTCTCCGTGGGTTCGTAGTCGCTGATGTCAAAGAATTTATCGTACAGCTTCTCCACGTTGCTCTGCAGGGTCACCGGCGGCCCGTACCAGGCATAGCCGGCACCGGCGTAACCGGTCCACCCTTCCACATCGTATGGCCAGCCGGTGGTGCTGCTGGTCATATCGTATTTCTTGAACTTCAGGGCCATGGACATCATCTCACTGGTCGTGATGTTGGTCTTGGCCTGGGGGAAAGCGTTGTCGCAGATCTTCTTCAGGGTGAAGATGTCCGCCTTCTTGGCCTTCTTGAAGGTCTTGGACATGACGATCTTCATCCGCTCGTTTCTGCGGTAATCTCCGGTAAGCGCGTCCTTCCGGATCCTGGCGTAGGTCACCGCCTGTGCTCCGTTCAGGGTCTGCTTGCCGGCATGTTTGATCTTTTTCTTCTTGCTGCCGGTGGTCTTGGCCGTGCCGCCAACGTACTTGTTCATCTCCTCGATCTCGGATTCCTTCACGTTGATCTTGATCCCTCCGAGGGCATCGATGACTTCAGCCACGGTCTTCCAGTTGATGACCACGGCCTTCTCGACGTTCAGATCCATATTCTTGTTCAGCGCGGCCAGCGTATTCTGCGCTCCTCCGTAGAAATAGGCGTGGGTGATCTTGTCCAGGCCCGCATCTCCTCCCAGATCCAGGAGGGTGTCACGGAAGACGGAGAACATTTTGACCTCGTTGGTGTCGTTGTTTATGCTGACGATGACGATGGCGTCGCTTCGGCTGTCGCTGTCGTCCTCCACGTCTCTGGCGTCGACGCCCAGCACCGCGATGTTGGTGTACTTGCCCAGGTTGGATTCCGCCTGGGAGCTGATGTTCAGCTCGCTCTGGTCGATGTCCAGCTTGCCCATTTTGCCCAGCGTGGACGCGGCAACGCCGAAGGCTCCCACCGTCAGGCCTCCCAGTCCCAGCACCAGAACCAGAAGTACGATCAGGGCGATCCGCAGTCCCCGGTTCTTTTTTGGCGGCTTCTTATAGGGAGACGGCTCCCTGGAGGCGCGGCTGGCCTTGCGGGATGCCCTGCTTCTGCGCTGGGCCTCTTCCTCCGCCTCCGCCTGGGCTCTTGCCTTCAGGTACGCCTGCCTTTGCTGTTCCTCCTGCTCCTTGCTCTTCCGGCGCAGTTCAGAAGCGCCATAGGGGGTCGCGGTAACAGAGGGTTTGTGCTTTGGCTGCGATTCCTCCCTCAGTCGAAGGTATTCCCGATATGCTTCTTCTTTTGCCCTCTGTTCCGGGCTCTTCCTTCTGTCGTCACTCATGGGAAATGATTCCTTTCGTCACCCCTTTATCCTAACATGCGATGTTGATGGTTGTGTGAACTCATCGGTGTTCCTACTGGGGCCAACTCTTGATGATCTCCAGGCAGGGCTTCTTTTCGCCGGTGCTCTTATCCTTCTCCTGGGAGACGCACCAGTATCCGTCCGTATCCTGCACCCAGTCGCCCTTGGTGCGGACCACGTAGAACGTGTCGCCGTTGACGTACTTGCCCTGCTTCGCGTAGGAGCTTCCGGGACCGGACCGCCGGTTCAGGTAGCCGCCGTCCGCGTCCGTGACCCTCATCTTGTACTGGATCGATCTGCCGTTCTTCGCGAACTTATAGGTGTTGCCCGCGATGGTGACCGTCTTGCTCTTGTACATCACGCCTTCCCCATCGAAGCCGTAGCTGTAGCTGCCGATCTTCTGATAGGCGTCCTGCAGCCGGTAACCGTTCTTATCCAGATAATATTTTTTGCCGTTCAGGGTCAGCCACTGGGAGGTCAGGTAGACCCCGTCCTGCAGATACCTGTATCTGCCGTCGCTGTAGGCCACCCACTTGCCGTTCTTCTTGACGAAGAGGTAGTTCACGTCCACCCGGTCCGTATTGGTCAGCGCCTTGCCGAACCGCCCGGAATCGGAGAACTGCCACATGTACATGGGCTTGGAATAGGTCGTGGCCTTGCCGTAGGTCCAGGCCGCCACCCAGATTTTATACTTGCTGTGCAGCGTGTCCCTGTCCAGATAGTTGACCAGCACCGAGGAGCTGGCGTAGATCATGGGCTTATAGCCGGCAGACTTGATCTTGTCGCAGTAGGCCTGGCAGATCTTCGTGTTTGCCGCCTTGCCGTTTTTCTTCGCCCAGCTGGCGTTCAGCCTGCCGCCCCACTCCCAGTCGAAGGCCACCGGAAGGGTGATCTTCTTTTTGTAGTCGGCCAGGAGCTTGATGGTCTTGCGCGCCTCTGCCTTTGCTTCGCTGACGCTCTTGGCCTGGGAGTAGTAATAGGCTCCCACCTTCATGCCGGCAGCGTAGGCGTTGTCGATGTTCTGCTTGTAATACTTGTCCTTGAACCGCAGGAAGGAGGCCCACTTCGTGTAGCCCACCCGGACGATCACGTGGGTGATCCCCTTCTCTTTCTTCAGTTTCTTGAACTGACTTTTGGTGATCACGCCCTGCCAGGCGGAAATGTCGATGCACTTGTACACCGTGTATCCCGTCTTGTACTTGGTCGGCAGCTTCGCCGAGTTGACCGTGGGGATGGCTCCGTGGGACTGTCCCTGGGGAACGAATCCCAGACTCAGCACCATCACCATTGCGATGAGCAGCGGAAGCACGCGTCTTCCCAGACCGGTTCTTCTGTCCATTGTTTTTCTCGTTGAACTCATGCTGTCTCTCCTCTCCTTACCCAAAATCTCCTTTTCCCGATAACTCTTTTATCCCGGTAACCCGTTTCGGTTCCCCATTACCCGAGTTCCTTTACCATTACTTCCGGATGGCAGCTGACCCCGTACTGGGGGCACGTGAGACACTCGAAGAAATTCGGCGCCTCATCCCTGGATACGGCGGTGAATCCTTCTCTGGCGAAGAAGCCGGGCGCTCTCGCCACCAGATACATCCGTTTCCCTCCCCGCTCCAGGGTCTCCCTGATGCCCAGCCGCAGAAGGGCTCTGCCCAGTTCCTGTTTGCGGTAGTCCTCGTCCACCGCTATGCCGTCGCAGATGAACTCTCCCTCACGGCGGGCCAGAACGAATCCTCCGATGAGCCGGTCCTCCTCCACCGCTTCCCAGCAGCGGACGATGTCCGTGGGCACCGGGTCCTCTTCCGAAAACTCCAGTTCATTTTCGATGAAGAACGGAACCAGCTTCTCGTAGTCATCCGTCGTTCTTATCTCAATCATCGTAATGCCACCTTTCCTCCGAAACGAACACGTCCAGCCGCTCCTCCAGCACGGAGAAGTGCAAAGGCAGTTTCTCGCCGTGTTCGCCGTCGACGTCCGTTTCCATGGGCTCGTCGGCCTCGATCGTCAGCTCTTCGGTCTGAAAATAGAGCACGTTTTTGTTTTCCGGATGCCTTCCGTTCACCACCTCGAACAGCAGGGGCCCGAATTCCACGAGGGGCATCTTGCGGAAGGCGATGACATCCAGCTTCCCGTCGTTCATGGCGGACTCCGGAGACAGCTTGCGGAAGCCTCCGGCGGACTCTCCGTTCATCACCACCATGAAGTAGATCTGCTCGTCATAGACCGTCTCCGGCGTGGTGAGCCGCACCTTTATGGGATGTACCTGAGGCAGCTCCGTCAGAGCCGTCAGGTAATAGGCCATCTGACCGAGAGCGTTCTTCAGGTTGGGATCCGTCTTCTGGCTCACATCCACCAGCGCACCCATGGCGCAGACGTTGATGAAGCACTTGTTGTTCACCTTTCCCACATCCGCCTTCGTGGTTTTGTTTCCCATGGCCACGTCCAGCTGCAGGTTCAGGTCCGAAGGCAGCTCGAAATAGTAGGCGAAATCGTTCGCCGTTCCCGTAGGCAGAAGCCCGATGGGCAGATGGATACCGTGTCTCACCATGGCGTTGACGCAGGTGTTGATGGTCCCGTCGCCGCCGGCGATGAGTATTCTGTTGTATTCCTCCTGCCGCAAGGTCTCGAAGACCTGGTTGATCACTTTGCCTCTGGCCATCCGCACCGGCACCACCTGGTAGCCCATGACCTGACACCGGTCGATGATGCGGTCCAGATTGTTCTGGAAGACGCCGCTGCCGGAGTACGCGTTATAGTACAGCAGGACCTTTTTTCTCCGCGCTGCGCGTTCTTCTGTATTATCCATTTCGTATCATCCCCCTTATGGCCCCGATCAGGTACAGGGACCCGGCAAAAAGAATGACTTCATATTCTTCGGAGATCTTCTGTGCCGCCTCGAGTCCTTCCCGGGCGCTCTCCGTCACCGCGCGGGGCTCGATCCCCCGCTCGCGCAAAAGCTGGGCCAGCTTTTGTCCTTCCAGCCTTCTCGGGCTCTCCGGTTCGGTGACGACGATCTCTCTGGTGATCTCGGTGAAGTGGTCCAGGATCCGGCCGACTTCCTTGTCCGCCAGAATGCCCGTGACCAGCAGGATCCGCCTTCCTTCAAAGAGCCGCTCCATGGTCTTCTGCAAAGCTTCGGCTCCGGCTTCGTTGTGCGCGCCGTCCAGGATCACCATCGGGGCGAAGCGGCCTTCCTCAAGCCACTCCTGCCGGCCTGCGACCACTTCGAACCGCCCGGGCTGGACGGCCTTATGCAGTCCCTCATAGAGCCGGCTGCGCTCGACCCGGATCTTCCTGCCTTTGCGCAGCACCTCGATGCATGCCAGCGCCGTCTTCAGGTTCTCTGCCTGATGCTCCCCGGCCATGGAGATGCGTATCTCGCTGTAGTCGGTCCCCATGATCTGCGTGCTGATCTGCTGCTCCACCGGGCTTTCCCAGTCGATGCTGCAGCGCACCTTGGAAACGTCGTACAGCCGGGAATCCTTCCCGTAGGCTGCTCTGGCGATCTGGGCCGCGGCGCCGTGGTCCTTCACGTTGGTGATCACCGGTGCGCCGTCCTTGATGATCCCCGCCTTGGTGGCAGCGATCTTCTCCAGCGTGTCCCCCAGAGTCTCCATGTGATCAAAGCTTACGGTGGTGAACACACAGGCCAGAGGATCCCGGATGATGTTGGTGGCATCACCCTCACCTCCCATGCCGCACTCCAGGATCACGATGTCCGGCTGCATGGCGTGGAAATAGAGGAAGCAGATGGCCATCACCACTTCGAATTCCGTGGGGGAAGTCAGTCCATCCTCGACCATCTCCTCGGCGGCCCGCACCGCCTGCCATCCATAAAGGTCCAGTTCCTCATCCGTAATGTTGCGTCCGTCGTACTGGATCCGCTCGTTGAACACCTCGATATACGGGGAGATGTACAGACCCACCCGGTAGCCGCAGCCGGCCAGACCGGACTCCAGGAATTTGCAGACGGAACCCTTGCCGTTGGTGCCGGCAACGTGGATGTACCGCATGCCCTGCTGGGGATCCCCCAGACGCCGGAGAAGCTCCTGAAGCCGCTCCATGCCCAGATTGATCCCGAACCGGTCGAATTCATGTATTCTTTCTATGATGTTCTGCTTTTCTGCCATGGTTCCTGCTGCGGTCCGTCTGCCGGATCTATTTCGCCATTTTCTTCTCGACCATTGTCAGCCGTTCGGTGACCTTGGCCAGCATTTCTTCGTATTTTTCTTTCTTTTCGCGTTCCTGGGCTACGACCTTCTCCGGAGCCTTGCTGACGAATCCCTGGTTACTCAGTTTACCGGTGACCCGCTTCACCTCGCCCTCCAGGCGCTTCTTCTCCTTCTGGAGCCGTCCCAGCTCTGCCTCGTAATCCATCAGGTCATCCAGCGGGATGAACACCTCGGCGCCGTCCACCACGGCGGACATGACCTCTTCCGGCACCTGAGACTTGTCCTCGATAAAGGTGAGGTCGCTCAGGTTGCCCAGAGTGCGGATGTATCTCTGGGCGGCGTCCGCGGTCTCAGCCTTGCCTTCTCCCGGAAGGATGATGCCGTGGAGCTTGCGGCTGGGAGCCGCCTCCGCCTCAGCCCGAATGTTACGGATGCTGCGGATGATGGCCATGGCCAGCTCCAGGACCTCCGTCTCCTTCGGGTAGTTCTTCTCTTCATCGTATACCGGCCACTGCGCGTGGATCAGGTAATCGTCCGGATCGTCGCTGTCCGGATCTCCTCCCGGCAGGTATCCCCAGATCTCCTCCGTGATGAAGGGCATGAAGGGGTGCAGGAGGATCAGCATATCCTTCAGCACGCTGACCAGGACCGCCAGCGCCGTCCGTTTGTCCTGCTCGTCATCGCCGTAAAGCCGCTCCTTCACCAGTTCGATGTACCAGTCGCAGTACTCGTTCCAGATCAGGTCATAGACTCTCTGGCCCGCCAGTGCCAGGTCGTATTTTTCCATGGTTTCCGTGACATACTTCACCGCGTCGTTCAGGCGGGAAAGCATCCACTTGTCCTCATCCTTCAGCGCGGCGGGATCAGGCACAAGACCTTCTCCGTCCTCGTCGGGATCCAGATTCATGATCACGAACCGGGAAGCGTTCCAAAGCTTGTTGGCAAAATTCCTGGCCGCTTCCAGCCGGTCGGTCTTGAACCGCATGTCGTTGCCCGGGGTGATGCCGGTGGTGAGCATGAACCGCAGAGCGTCCGCTCCGTAGCGGTCGATGATCTCCAGCGGATCGATGCCGTTGCCCAGAGACTTGCTCATCTTCCTTCCCTGCGCGTCCCTCACCAGACCGTGGACGTACACATCGTGGAAGGGAACCTCACCGGTGGTCTCCAGCGCGGAGAACACCATACGCACCACCCAAAAGAAGATGATGTCGTATCCGGTCACCAGCACGTCGGTGGGATAGAAGTATTTCAGGTCCTCGGTCTCCTCCGGCCAGCCCAGTGTGGAGAAGGGCCAAAGGGCTGAGGAGAACCAGGTGTCCAGCACGTCCTCATCCTGCCGGAAGCTTGTGCAGCCGCACTTCGGGCACTTATCCGGTGTCTGCTCGCTGACCACGAGCTCGCCGCAGTCCTCGCAGTAGTATGCCGGGATCCGGTGGCCCCACCACAGCTGCCGGGAGATGCACCAGTCGCGGATCTCCTCCAGCCACCGCAGGTAGGTCTTCTCGAATCTGTCCGGTACGTGGCGCAGCCGTCCTTCCTTCGCCGCGGCGATGGCCGGCTTGGCCAGTTCTTCCATCTTCACGAACCACTGGTCGGAAAGCATGGGTTCCACGACCGTGTGGCAACGATAGCATTCCCCTGTGGGAATGACCATTTCTTCGATCTTCACCAGGTAGCCCGCGTCCTCCAGGTCCTTCACCCATGCCTTACGGCATTCGTAGCGGTCCATTCCCTGGTATTTGCCCGCCAGCTCGTTCATGCTGGCGTCTTCGTTGATGCAGCAGAGGTTCTCCAGCCCGTGCCTCTGCCCGACCTGGAAGTCGTTCTCATCGTGGGCCGGGGTGATCTTCACCGCGCCGGTGCCCTTCTCCGGATCCGGATAGGGGTCCGCCACCACGGGGATCTCTCTTCCGACCAAAGGCAGGATAACCGTCTTGCCCACCATGTCCTTGTAGCGTTCGTCATCCGGAGAAACGGCGATGGCTACGTCGCCGAACATGGTCTCCGGCCGGGATGTGGCAACCACGATCCCCTCGCTGCCGTCAGCGCCGGGATAGCGGAAATACCAGTAGAACCCGTTCTTGTCCTCGTGCTCCACCTCTGCGTCGGAGAGGGATGTTCCGCACTGGGGACACCAGTTGATCAGCCGGTTGCCCCGGTAGATCAGGCCCTTCTTATACAGCTGGATGAAGAAGTGATTCACGGCTTTGTTGCAGCCTTCGTCCATGGTGAAGCGTTCCCGCTCCCAGTCGCAGGAGTCTCCCAGCTTGCGGCACTGCTTCGTGATCTTACCGCCGAACTCCTCTTTCCACTGCCAGGCTCTGCGCAGGAATTCCTCTCTGCCCAGATCTTCCTTTTCTTTGCCTTCCTCCTCGCGGATCCGGTCCACCACCTTCACTTCGGTGGCAATGCTGGCGTGGTCGCTTCCCGGCAGCCACAGGGCGCTGTATCCCTGCAGTCTCTTGAACCGGGTCAGCACATCCTGCAAAGTCTGGTCAAGGGCGTGTCCCATATGCAGCTGTCCGGTGATGTTTGGCGGCGGCATGACGATGGTGAAGGGTTTCTTGTTCGGATCCCGTTCCGCCCGGAATGCTCCGTTGCTCTCCCATTTCTCGTATATCCGGTCCTCGAAGTCCTTTGGATCGTATGTCTTTGCCAGGTTTCTCTTCATGGATTTATTCTCTCCTTCTCATTCAGCTTATTCTATTCACTACGCTTATTCAGCGTCTGTTCCTGTATCCGATCGGTCCGTTCCGGTCTGCCTGGGGCCGGAGCTTCCGGTGCCGGGCTGTCCGGCGCCCGTCTGTCCGGTGTCCGCCTGCTTCACGTAGGCCAGGTTGACCCAGGTTCCGGTCTCCTTCACCTTGCCCCAGTCGCCGTCGATGTCGGTGATGGTGTACGTTCCGGGCTCAAAGGTCCCCGGGATCTCCGCGTCGTATTCCGGCTTGGCTCTCTGGTTGATGTCCTCCGAGGTGATCTTCACCTTGAAGTCACCGGCGAGCTCCGTGTACTTCAGCATGATCCACTGGTCGCTCTCCTCGTCCGCCAGCTTGCCCCAGCCTTTCTCCATCTTGTTGATGCGCAGAGGCTCGTGGTACTCGTAGGAGGTGGCTACATCGTATGCGTCACCCGGTCCATACCGGGCGTTCAGGCCTTCCTCTGCCGTGATCCGTACGGTGAAGACGGGACCTGCGCTGTCCTGAGCGGACGCCAGAGATGCTCCGTCCGCGCCGGTGAGGTTCGTTGAGCCTTTCTTCTTTTCTTTTACTTTTTTCGTCAGGCTAAGGCTTATCCAGCCGCCCTTCTTCAGCTTGCCCCAGCCGTTCTTTTTCTTGATGATGGTGACGGTCCTGCCTTTGGCTACCGTTCCGATCACCGCGTAGTCCGGTCCGGGTCCCTTCCGCTTGTTGGCGTCTTCCTTGGTCTTCACCTTGAACGTGGTGGACTTCCAGACGGCGTACAGGCGGGCGGGCTCATTGGCCTTGTATTTTCCTCCGGCTTTGTATTTCGCCTTCGTCGCGTTCTTGTCCGTGGACCAGCCCAGGAATTTGTATCCCTTTCTCGTGGGCTTGCTCTTGCGCAGCTTCAGGGTCTTGCCGTATGTCTTCTTCTGGGCCGTCGGGGCTTTCTTGCCGCCGTTGGCCTTATAGACCACCTTGTAGGTGTCTCTCTCCCACACCGGAGTGATGTAGATCTGGTCTCCCACAGCGGACTGGATGGTGAGGGTCTCGCCCTTCTTCACCTTGACCAGCTTCACATCCGAGGGGATCTTGTGTTTCCAGATCTCTTCGGTGCTTTCCTTCTTGCTGCAGAGATAGACCTTCTTGCCGTTCCGCTTGTAGTACAGCTTCCACTCGCCGTAGTGGCGGCCGGTCCTGGTGAAGGATGCGTCTGAGGCGGTCAGGGCCTTGCCGTAGCTCACCGTCACCGGCGGGATGACGGAGGCGTCGTCCGTGGTGGAGGACATCCCGTCGTCATAGTTCAACTGGTACTTCGTAACATTCGTCCGGATGGTGTATTTCAGATCGAGCCAGGTGCCGTTCTTCATCTTCCCCCAGACGTCCTTGATCCTGGTGATGGCGACGGTGGTTCCCGATGAGAGCGTCTTCTTTTTCTTGTATTTCGTTCCGGGGCCGGACCTGGCTG
>CACXCQ010000116.1 GCA_902766185.1 uncultured Eubacteriales bacterium | reverse complement strand
GATAACGGAACGCTGATCCAGAGAGAATCTCGACCTCGCCGGGCTGACCAGCCTTTGCAGACGAAAAAGTCGACATCTACCGGATGCAAAAGCGTCGGAATCTCGACATTTCCTTCATCAAGTTCGTGGGACTGATCGGGATAAGCAGATATGAAAGCGGGCGGGTGTGTGGATAAACGTCGGCTGTCCGTGGACAGCTGATGCCGTTCCTCCCAGGCGCAGCACCTGCCCACCGCCCGTCTGGTTTTCCACAGCTCCGCCCACGGGAATGCTGCCTGTCAGGAATGACGGAGAAAAATTTACACCACAATAATGAACGCTGATCTGTTCCATTGGCGGGATGGCGCGTTCCCGATTAGCCGGACGTCGTTTGCTTGCATGAAAAAAGCGGAGGACAATGCCTCCGCATATAATCGTTGATTCATGTCGCCGACTCGGGATCACTTCATCACTGCGCCCTTTGCCGCGCTGTCCACGTTGCGCATGTAGCGCACCAGCCATCCTTCGGTGACGTTGGGTGCCGGAGCGGTGTAGCTTTCCCGGCGTTTCGCGAATTCCTCGTCGGAGACTTTGGCGTTGATCCTGGCTCCGGGGATATCGATCTCGATGATGTCACCCTCCTGGATCAGGCCGATGGTTCCGCCGGCTGCCGCTTCCGGACTGACGTGGCCGATGGACGCGCCCCGGCTGGCGCCGGAGAATCTGCCGTCGGTGATCAGAGCAACTGTCTTGTCCAGTTTCATGCCCGCCAGCGCGCTGGTGGGATTCAGCATCTCGCGCATGCCCGGACCGCCCTTGGGTCCCTCGTAGCGGATGACCACAACATCGCCGTCCACGATCTTTCCGGCATAGATGGCCGCGATCGCGTCATCCTCGCTGTCGAAGACTCTGGCAGGTCCTTCATGCTGCAGCATTTCCGGGGCGACAGCACTGCGCTTGACCACGCAGCCGTCCTCGGCGATGTTGCCCCACATGATGGCGATGCCGCCAGTCTCGCTGTAAGGTTCATCGACAGGACGGATAATGCTGTAATCCTTCACGTGAGCTCCCGCGATATTCTCGCCAACAGTCTTTCCCGTGGCGGTGATCAGACTCTTGTCGATGAGGCCCTTCTTGTCCAGCTCGCTCAGAACAGCCGGAAGACCGCCGGCGTTGTTCAGATCGTGCATGTGCGTAGGACCGGCCGGTGCCAGGTGGCACAGGTTGGGGACCTTGGCGCTGAACTCATTGAAGATGTTCAGGTTCAGATCCACGCCGGCCTCGTTGGCGATGGCCAGCAGGTGAAGTACGCTGTTGGAGGAACAGCCCAGAGCCATGTCGCAGGCCAGAGCGTTCTTCAGGGACTTTTCGTTGATGATGTCCCGGGCCTTGATGTCCTTTTCGATCAGGTTCATGATGGCCATGCCCGCGTGCTTGGCCAGAAGCATCCTGCCGTTGTGGACCGCAGGAATGGTGCCGTTGCCGGGGAGGGCGATGCCCACAGCCTCGGACAGGCAGTTCATGCTGTTGGCCGTGTACATGCCGGAGCAGCTGCCGCAGCCGGGGCAGACATTCTCTTCGTATTCCTGCAGACCGTCTTCATCGATGATGCCCGCCTTGTAGGCGCCCACCGCTTCGAACATCTTGGAAAGGCTGGTCTCAACGCCGCCCACAAGACCGCTCATCATGGGTCCGCCGGAGCAGACCACCGCGGGGATGTTCATCCGCACAGCGGCCATGATCATACCCGGGACGATCTTGTCGCAGTTGGGGATCAGCACTAGGCCGTCAAAAGCATGGGCGATGGTCATGGACTCCACGCTGTCCGCAATGAGCTCACGGGAGGGGAGGCTGTACTTCATGCCCACATGACCCATGGCGATGCCGTCGCAGATACCGATTGCCGGGATCTCGATGGGGGTGCCGCCGGCCATGCGTACGCCGGCCTTCACCGCTTCCGCGACCTTGTCCAGATGGATGTGGCCCGGAACGATCTCGCTCTTGGCGGAGACGACGCCCACCAGGGGGCGCTCCAGCTCTTCCTTCGTATAACCCATGGCGTAGAAGAGGGAGCGGTTGGGGGCGCGTTCCGCGCCCTTCGTTACATTATCGCTTCGCATAGCGTTTTCTCCTTGTTATTTCTTCAGCCAGCTCATCATCTGTCTCAGCTCAGCGCCTACCTTGCACAGCAGATGCTCAGCTTCCTTGCGCCGCGTGGCCAGGAATCTGGCCTTGCCGCCGGCGTTGAATTCCTGGATGAATTCGGTCGCGAAGGTGCCGTCCTGGATCTCGGAGAGCACGTTCTTCATTTCCTTGCGGGTCTCCTCGGTGATGAGGCGGCGGCCGGTTCTGTAGTCGCCGTATTCAGCTGTATTGGAGATGGAGTATCTCATCTTGTCGAAGCCGCCTTCGTTGATCAGGTCAACGATGAGCTTCATCTCGTGGATGCACTCGAAGTAGGCCATCTCAGGCGCGTAACCGGCTTCCACCAGAGTGTCGAATCCGGCCTTCATCAGCTCGGTCACGCCGCCGCACAGGACAGCCTGCTCGCCGAACAGGTCGGTCTCGGTCTCTTCCTTGAAGGTGGTCTCCAGGATTCCGGCACGTCCCGCGCCGATGCCGCTGGCGTATGCCAGAGCGTAATCCTTCGCCTTGCCGGAAGCATCCTGATATACCGCGATCAGGCTGGGAACGCCCTTGCCTTCAACGTACTGGCTACGGACGGTGTGGCCCGGGCCCTTCGGAGCGATCATGATGACGTCCAGATATTCCGCCGGCTGGATCTGGTTGAAGTGGATGTTGAATCCGTGAGCAAAGCACAGAACGTTGCCTTCCTTCATGTGAGGAGCGATCTGATCTCTGTAGACCTGCGCCTGGATCTCATCCGGCATCAGGATCATGACGATGTCGCCGGCCTCTGCCGCTTCTTCGATGCCCAGCACCTTCAGCCCGGCCGCCTCTGCCTTTGCGGTATGGGCGGAGCCCGGTCTCAGACCAACGACTACATCCGCGCCGCTCTCGTTCAGATTCATGGCGTGAGCGTGGCCCTGGCTGCCGAATCCGATGATGGCAACGGTCTTGCCGTCCAGCATACCCAGATTGCAATCCTGATCGTAATACTTCTTAATCATTGTGTTTTTCTCCTTTGTATTGATACTGCAGAATTATTTACGTTTATTTTTTGGAATCCATCAGCGCTTCATCCACACGGGAGATGCCGGTGATACCTGTCCGGCAGACCTCCAGGATGTCGTAGCAGCTGATGATGTCCATGAATCCGTCGATCTTCTCTGAAGTGCCGGTGAGCTCCACGATCATGCTGGTGCGGGACAGGTCGTCGATCTTGCCCCGGTAGATCTCCACGATCTCGCGGATGGCGGAGCGCTCGCTCTTGTCCGCCCGCAGCTTGATCAGCAGAAGCTCTCTGTAGATGCTGTTCCGCTTGTCCAGCGGGGAGATCTTCTTGACCACTTCCAGCTTGGCCGTCTGGGTCAGGATCTGGTGCAGCGCCTGCTCCGTGCCCTGGAAGACGATGGTGATCCTGGACAGATTCGGGTCGTTGGTGGCTGACACGGTCAGGGAGTCGATGTTGAAGCCCCGCCGACCGAACAGGCTGCTGACCCGCGTCAGTACGTTGGACTGGTTATCCACCAGGATACTGATGACTTCTTTGCGTATGGTTGTGTTGTCCATTTGATGTCTCCTTTCCTGGTCAGCCGATGATCATATCTTCCAGTGTGCCGCCGCCGGGGATCATGGGCAGTACCCGTTCGTCCGGAGAGATCCGGCACTCGATCCATACCGGGCCGCTCTCCTGCAAAGCCTGGCGGAACGCGTCTTCAAATTCCTGCGGTGTCGTCGCCAGGAATCCCTTGCCGCCGAAGGCTTCGATGAGCTTGGGGAAGTCGGTCTTCCGGTGGGGGGTGGTGGCACTGTAACGCTTGCCGTAGAACGCGGTCTGCCACTGATAGACCATGCCCAGAACCGTGTTGTTCATGATCACGGTGATGATGGGCAGGTTCTCGCTGACCGCGGTGCAGGCTTCGTTCAGATTCATATGGAAAGAGCCGTCGCCGGTGATGTGGACGACCCGGTATTCGGGACATCCCACCTGAGCGCCGATGGCCGCGCCATAACCGAAGCCCATGGTGCCCAGGCCGCCGCTGGTCAGGAACTTGTTGGTCCTGCTGTGACGCAGATACTGGGCAGTCCACATCTGGTGCTGGCCCACGTCCGTCACGTAGATCGTATCCTTGTCCGTGTTCTCGCAGATGGCGCCGATGATCTCGCTGGGATGCAGCATGGCGTCGCCCTCTTTGATGTCGCCGGTGGTGTTCTTCCAGCTCGTGGCCTGAGAGACCCACTCGGTATGCTTCTTTTCTTTGATGTGGGGCAGCAGCGCCTGCAGGAACTCCTTGGCGTCCGCTGTCACGCCCAGGTCGACGATGACGTTCTTGTTGATCTCACTGGTGTCGATGTCGATCTGCACCTTCCGCGCCCTGCGGCCGAATTTT
>CACXCQ010000115.1 GCA_902766185.1 uncultured Eubacteriales bacterium | reverse complement strand
TTGACCACTTGACCAATCGAGCATATTCAATTGCCGCAGAACGAAGTATAACACATGAAGTAGGTTCTTGTAAAGGATTATTTTCTGGATATACCACAAATCCTCAGGATGTGTTATACTCTTACGGACAAGCAAGGCAAATAAGCCATCACCGGGCATTGGTGGAGGAAGATATCATGAAAATCGTCATTACAGCAGGCGGAACCAGCGAGCGCATCGATGATGTGCGGACCATCACGAATTCATCCACGGGAAGTCTGAGCTATGCCATCGGACAGGCCTTCCTGAAGCAGGCGGGCCCCGGCGGACCCATCGAGAAGATCTACTATCTGCATGGGCTGCGGGCCAAGGCTCCGGAGGATCCTATTGTAGAAGCTATTCCCATCAGCGGGGTGCTGGATCTGCAGGAAAATCTCAACCGGGTGCTGACGGAGGATAAGATCGATGTCTGCGTTCACGCCATGGCGGTGAGCGACTACATGGTCCATCAGGTGACGACGCTGGACAAGCTGATGGGCACTGAGGATCCCGAGCACGCGCAGGACCTTTCCGGGAACAAGATCAGCTCGGACATCGATGATCTGATCATCCACATGAAGCGGTCCCCGAAGGTCATCAGCGGCATCAAAAAGGCAAGCCCGGACACCACCCTGGTAGGCTTCAAGCTCCTCAGCGGCGTGCCCCACGAACAGCTCATCGACGTAGGATACCGGCTTTTGCAGAAGAACGACTGCGATTTCGTGATGGCCAACGACCTGCAGGAGATCGGCAAGGATTACCACAAGGGATACCTCATCCACCGGGACAAGACCTATGACACTATGCAGACCAACGAGGAGATCGCGGAGATGATCGTCCGCCGTGTCCTGGAAGCAAGGAGCTGACCGAAGGACCATAAGAAGGTCAGAGCGAAAGAGCATAACATAAGATACAAGAAAGGAGCAGCGCGAAAATGTACATAGTACTGGGCGTTAGCGGCAGTATCTCCGCCTACAAGGCGGCGGATATCGCCAATCAGTTGCATAAAGACGGACACGATGTCCACGTGGTGATGACCGAGGGCGGGACCCAGTTCATCACCCCCCTGACCCTGCAGACCCTGTCGAAGAACAAGGTCCACGTGGGCGAATTCGAGGAATACGATCCGACCATCGTCAAGCACATCGATCTGGCGGGACACGCGGACGTGGTCCTCATCGCGCCGGCTACAGCCAACGTCATCGGCAAGATCGCCGGGGGCATTGCGGACGACCTGCTCACCGCGGTGACCATGGCGGCGGCAAATCACGCCTATGTATTCATCGCGCCGGCCATGAACACCAACATGTATGAGAACCCCATCGTTCAGGAAAACCTGGAGAAACTGCGGGGCCTGGGCTACCAGATCATCGAGCCCAAGGAAGCCATGCTGGCCTGCGGAACCGTGGGACGCGGCGCGCTGGCAGACGTGGAGGAGATCGTGCGGATCGTGGAAACAGTAGGAGGAATCGAACAACTATGATGATGTATCAGAGCACCAGAGGAAGTCAGAATATCAAGACCGCGTCGCAGGCGGTGATCCAGGGGATCGCCGAGGACAAGGGACTCTATGTCCCGGAGCAGATCCCGAAGCTTCCGGTAAGCATCGAGGAACTCATGGGAATGACCTACAAGGAAGTCGCCTTTGAGATCATCCGGACCTTCTTCGACGACTACACCGACGAGGAAATGACCTACTGCACCGACGGCGCGTATACGGATAAATTTGAAGAAGAAGAGATCGTTCCTGTCACAAAGGCAGGCGGGGCGTGGTTCCTGGAGCTCTACCACGGCAGGACGGCGGCCTTCAAAGACATGGCCCTCTCCATTCTGCCCTACCTTCTGACCACTGCCACGAAGAAGCAGAACGAAGACAAGAAGATCTGCATCCTCACTGCCACCTCCGGTGACACGGGCAAGGCGGCCCTGGAGGGCTTCGCCGACGTACCGGGAACGGAGATCATCGTCTTCTTCCCCAACCAGGGGGTGAGCCAGGTGCAGGAGCGTCAGATGATCACCCAGGAGGGAGACAACACCCACGTCTTCGCCATCGAGGGCAACTTCGACGACGCACAGACCGGAGTGAAAAAGATCTTCAGCGACCCTGCCTTTGCAGAGGTGCTGGCGGGATATGGCTGCCGGTTCTCCTCGGCCAACTCCATCAACATCGGCAGACTGGTGCCGCAGGTGGCTTACTACGTCTGGGGATATGTGCAGCTCGCGAAGCGCGGAGAGATCAATCCGGGAGATCCGGTGAACATCGTGGTGCCCACCGGCAACTTCGGAAACATCCTGGCGGCGTATTACGCCGGACAGATGGGGATCCCGGTGAACCGGTTCATCTGCGCCTCCAACAAGAACAGGATCCTGACGGATTTCTTCGAGACCGGCGTCTACGATACCAACCGTGAGTTCTACCTCACCAACTCTCCCTCCATGGACATCCTGATCTCCAGCAATCTGGAGCGGCTGCTCTACCATCTGGCGGGTAACGACGGTGAGGAGATCGGCCGGCTGATGACCCAGCTGGAGAAGGAGAAGCGCTACGAGGTCAGCGATAAGATCCGGGAAGGAATGAAACCCTTCTGGGGCGGCTGCGCTACCGTTGAAGAAACCAACGAAACCATCGGGAGCATGTATCGGGAGCACGGATATCTCATCGACACCCACACAGCGGTGGCCTACAAGGTCTACCAGGACTACGTGAAGGAGACCGGGGACGAGACTCCGGCGCTGATCGCGTCAACAGCCAGCGCCTACAAGTTCGCCGAAAGCGTGGCCAGATCCATCGGCCTTCCGGAGCGGGAGAGCGGCTTCGCCTATATCGAAGACATCGCCAAAGAGACCGGCGTGCGCGTTCCGGGAGCACTGCAAAACCTGGACAAGAAAGAGATCCGCCACCGGGGAGTCATCGGAATCGAGGATATGGCAAAGGCTGTAGAGGACAGCGTGAAATAAAGGGAAGGGAGCACGGAGAGTAATGAGCAGAGGAACGAGAGCGCTTTTGGCGGCGGTGGCTGTTTTGCTGGGCGTTGCCATGGCGATGGGCCTCACCGGATGCGGTCAGGAGACGAAGACACTGCAGGAATATCTGGAGGAGAGTCCCTCCGCCATGCAGGATGTCGAGGAATCCCTTGCGGGACTCAACAACGCGGACATGGATGTGTCAACGGATTACAAAGGGAACGAGATCATCATCACCGGTGACCTGAAGACCACATACAAGAAGAGCGTGCTGAAGACCATCAAGAAGTCGTATAAGAAGAACATGGCGAAGACGCTCACCGAGCCCATGGAGGAAGCGGTGGTCAACATCGAAAGGGATACCGGCATCACCGGAGTGACCATCCGGGTCATCATCAATAACGGGAACGGCAAGGAGATCTGGTCGGAGGTCTATCCGCTGAGCACGGAAGACGAGGCAGCGGACGACGGCTCTGCGGAAGGGGAAACGGAATGAAATAACCGGCATATCAGCGGTTCAGTTGATGTGCCGGTTTTCTTTTTTGAGTTTGTAGTGGTGCAGGCCGCGGCGGGGGCTCATGAGCTTGCCGATGCCTCGGTTGTAGATCCGGTAGGCGTTGCGGCCGATCCAGTGCTCCTTGTATTTTCCTTTTCGCGTCTGCTCGCGTTCCTTGCCCCCGACTTGTATCGGAGCGTTCTCCTTCACCGCCTGGATGAAGTCGTCGTTGCAGGTGATGGGGTAGTCGATCTCAGTCCAGGCCATACCGATGTAGTCGGTAACGTGAGAATCGGAGCCCGCGATACCGGGCACGCCGTAGCGCTTCGCCAGTGAAGCGGCCAGCCGGTTCGATTCCGGCAGTTCGCAGGTGTTGAACACTTCCATGAAATCCATGTGCTTCAGCAGATAGCCCTTGAATTTCCGAAAACCCATCATGCTGGATGTGGATACGCCGTGAGGATGGGCCGGGCCGAGAACTCCACCGAGTACATGAACGATGAGGGTGAGCCTTTTGCAGCGCATTCCCCGGACCCGCAGGATGGGCGGATAGACTCCGTCCGGCAGGACCACCAGTATGTGGCCGGCGTCCTTGGTATCGTATTCCATGCCCCGGATGACGGTGAATCCTTCGTACCGGGGATCATCCGCGATCTCGTCCCAGGCTTTGCATCCGCGGTAGCTGTTGTGGTCCGCGATCATGAAGCC